>JAOTWM010000453.1 GCA_029862885.1 Gammaproteobacteria bacterium | reverse complement strand
GCGCGAACTGGTTTCCAACATCTCGCACGACCTGCGCACTCCGCTCGCCGCGATGCAAGGTTACATCGAGACGCTTATTGTCAAGAGCGATTCAATGTCGGCCGATGATCTCGATCGCTACTTGCGCATTGCGCAGAAACACTCGGTGCGGCTCGCATCGCTGATCGGTGATTTGTTCGAGTTGTCGAAGCTCGACGCCGGTAGCGTGACACCGAGCGTCGAGTCGTTCTCGCTGCCCGAACTCGTGCAGGACACCGCCCAGGAATTCGAGCTCGAGGCTGAACGAAAGAACATCGCACTGCATGTCGAGGTAGGCTCGACACCCGCGATCACGCTCGGCGACATCGGCCTGATCCAGCGCGTACTCGAGAACCTCGTCCGCAACGCGATCCAGTTCACGCCCAATGGCGGCGAAGTAACGATTTCGATCAGCGAACGGCCGAACTCGGTCGCAGTCGCCGTGTCCGATAGCGGGCCCGGTATCGCAGAGGAAAATCTGCCGCGGCTCTTCGATCGCTTCTACCGAATTCGCGACGGCGAGGAAGCGCGCTCCGACTCATCGGGGCTTGGCCTCGCTATCGTCAAGCGAATTCTCGACCTGCACGATTCGCGCATCCTCGTTGCCAGCAAACTGAACGCCGGCACGCGCTTCGAGTTCGAACTGCCGCTTGCCGCGTAGGACAGCCTTTACGCCCGATGGATCTCGAAAAGATTGGCGCGCGACGTGCAGGATGAACGAATGCCGTGAAGCACATGGATGTGCGAGAGCGGCCCCGGAGAGATTGATTCGGATCGCCATTGGACGATCTTCACCCCTTCGGGGCGCCTACGGCGTCTAAAACGCTACGCGTTTTATCGAACAGCAGTCCTCATCTTCATCCAGACACCCCAAATGAAAAAGGGCCCCGTTGGGGACCCATTTCTTGTTTAGTGGCGCCCCCGGGGAGATTCGAACGCCCGACCAGAAAAGGCGGGAATCCAACTAAAGCGCTTGTAAGTGATCATGCCCAGATTATCCATCGGTAACTGTTGATTTATCAGTACACTCTGGAGCAATCAGAACAAACGGCCGTTAGTCGTTTATTCGATGTCGCCTATCTCTGTGCTTTCCTGGTCCAACGCCAGCAGACCGCTGGCGATGGCCCATTCTTCCCACTCCTCGGCATTTCGTGCGCGCTGGAAAACGAACTCCCTGCCAAACATCTTACGCACTTCACGCAAGTCATCGGGAACCGGGGTTACCTTCCCCGTCACCTTCGGCAAGGGTGGCCCGTCATACTTGTTGACATGATAGCCGGCACTGCCCTCAAAATGGTATGCGCCGAGGGTCGGCATCTTGTCCTTGTCCGGGTACAGGACGGCGGCAACGGCGCCATAACCAGCGTAGTGACCGGCGTTGCGATACTGGGTCCAGACCGCACCATCACGGGTAATTTCCGTCTTGACCAGGTCCGTCCGGGTTGGCAGCGGATAGCGCGTGAACGTCTCGGTTTCCTGATCAAACCTGACGAGATAGTTGTCCGGATTCGTCCAGATGTTGTCATCCGCATCAGCCTGAGCATAGTACGGCTTGGATAACTCGATACCCAGACTCCACTCCCGCGTCTCACCCGTTTCGGGATTGATACGGTAAAGGTTACCCCCTTTGTTGTAACCGTCGACTTCACGGTTGGGGCCGCCGTAGTTAGCCGTCCAGATCATATTCTTCGAATCGACACCGGGTCGCCGGATGTCGGTGGGCTCTTCGTCTGTCACCCTGAAGTTCTTCCAGGTTTCTGTCTCCGGATCAAAGCGCGCGAGCGAACTGGAGTGGTAACACGCAACCCACGGCTTGTCCGTGAAATCGACGATCAGGCCATAGGTCCGACAACGTTTTATCGGAACTTTCCATGTCATCATCGACTTGGTCTTCCGGTCGAATTTAGTGAGGTCCCCCTGGGCAAACCACACATTGCCTTTGGAGTCGAACTCTACCGAGCCACCCCCTACGCCTTCCCATCTGTCGACGAGCCCGGTCTCCGGATCCAAACGATTCGCCCTGGAAAACCATACGGTCCCGTCCGTGTGGTCGACCGCGATACCGTAGGTGGTGCGGTTCCCTTGGTTTCTCTCAGTGATCCCAGGAGTTTCATAGGCCTTGGACTCACCGGTGCGTGGATCGAATCGGACGGGGCAGCACTGGTTATAGCTCAGCCAGACGTTGCCATCGCTGTCAAAATCGGCTCGATGCGGCCACGGCCAGTAAGAATACTTCTCGGGGTCTTCCTTCCAGATGTATTCGATGAACTGCGCCTTCTCAAGTGCCTTGAGGTCGAGTTCGGGTTCTGCCCGCAGCTGGACCAGACGCGAAGGCGCGTCGGGATGAAAATTCTCCGCCAGATAGTCGACGAGGATGTCGCGCTCCTTCGGCGGCAGAAGCGCCTCGTCAAAGTGTGTAGCCTGACCCAGCAGACCCGACAGTCCGCGCTGACGCTTGATCTTGCGATCGACGTTGTATTCCCAGGCCGACTTGTTCTTCTTCGGGCGGCCACCGCCCCACATCTTCGGGATGTTGTAAGAAAAGGTTTGCGGGTGGTGGCAACCCATACAAGTGCGAAAAAGGATGTCCCGACCCTCTCCAGGCGGGAATATCGTTTCGAAGGGCTGGATCAGCGAGTCCTCGCAGTTGCCGATCGCTTTGCCCGGCTCAACACCACCGTGTTTCAGGGCGTAGTCGAGCGTGGCGGCATGCTCGGGCGTCGGACGATTCGCGGAACAGGCTTCGGCCGGCAAGCCTAGGATGTAGTTCGGTCTGGGCCCGACATTTTGCAATGCAAAATCAGCTTTGGCGTGCGCATCCGCCGCAACATCCAGTTGCACCGTTACCGGATCGAAACCTTCCAGTTGATCGACGGCGGGGCGAATCGTCACATCGTAGGGTCCTGGAATGACGTTGACGGCACGGTACTTGCCGTCGACCACAAACACCGTATAGGCCACGTCCTTGTCCATGTTGTAGGCGTATACGACCGGCAAGACACCCGGCTCTGAGCCGGTCACCGTACCCGAAAGTTGGCCATAGCCCTCAAGCAGGTCGGCATGCGCCGGAAAAGCTAACCCCAACATCGCGACAGCGCTAGCCGCACAGCTGACGATCTTCTTTGAGTTTCGCATGATTTCCACCTTTTTAATCTGCTAACGGCATGTCCTGAAGTTCAAGATATCAAGCAGAAAACAGGGGTCGAACCGCAATGTACTTGCAATTCTCGGATCGACCCTTAGTTTGCTGCAAAAAGGTTTATCTTTTGTGAGCCTACGCGTGTTGTTCCGACCTTTAATCTGTATAGCCCGAGTCCGGCAACTTGTTGTCGATTGCCCACTCCTCATACTCCTCCATATTCTGAACATGGATGGCGTACTTAGGATTGCCAGTGACTTTGGGAGGCTTTGGGCCGCGATAGTTATGGTAACGATAATGATCACTGCCCTCAGCATAGTAGGCAGCGAACGTTTTGATCTTGTCCTTGTCGGGATAAAGCGCCATCGCTGCGCCACCCGTTGCTGTGAACTTGGAGTCATTGCGGTTGATGAACCAGATCGCGCCGTCGCGCGTGATGTTTAACTTCAGCGTGTCCGACCGTCTCACACCGGGGTAGTGCGTAAACGTGTCGGCCTTCTGGTCGTACTTCGAGAGGTAGTTGTCGCTGGCCACCCAGATATTGTCGTCCGCGTCGGCATCGGTATCGTATGGGCTGGAATACTCGATTCCCAGTTCCCGCCCCGTTACTTCGCCCGTCTCCGGGTTGAGGCGATACAGCGTTCCGCCTTTATTCCTGCCGTTGGCTTGTCGTCTATTAGGGCTCGCCCAATCACCAACCCAGATCATGTCGTTTGAGTCGACGCCGGGGCGCCGGACGCGGGCAGGCTGCTCCTTCGTGAGCTGGAACCATTTGAAAGTTTCGGTCTCGGGATCAAAGCGTATGACGCCGCCACTGTTATCGTTGGGCCCCCATAACCTGTCTTGAGAATCAACAGTTATGCCGTAATAGAAGCCGCGAATGACTGGAATACGCCAGCTCATTATCGTATCTGTCTTGCGATCCCATTTGGACAGACCTCCCGAGGTCATCCACAGGTTCGCTTGCGAGTCGAAAATATACCCGCTGTGCCCCTTACCCACCCACGAGTCAACCAGGCCTGTCTCGGGATCCAGGTGTCTTATGAACGCCCTACTCGGGACCCCAGGAGCGATGCTCTGTGGCGTACCGCCGCCGGAGTACCAGACCGTTCCGTCCTGGTGATCCACAATTATGGCGCTGCCACCGCCATTTCCCTCAAAGGCCTTTTGTTCACCGGTCCGCGGGTCGAACCGAACGATGCAGCAATTTCGGTAGGCGATCCAGACGTTGCCGTCGGGGCCGAAGGCG
>JAOTWM010000451.1 GCA_029862885.1 Gammaproteobacteria bacterium | reverse complement strand
ATCTCCACCACACAGAACTGGTGCAATTTTTGATAGATCACATGAAAGTTAAACTCGTCGTAGGCCGTGACAATGTCGCGCTGCAGCTCTGCGGCGGAATCGATTGCCCAGCGGTCTAGCTCGAGCAATTCGGCACTCGGCAATTTCAAAGCGGGATCGAAATCCGCCAGATTGCCCAACATATATCGCGCCGTATTGCGGATCCGCCGGTACGACTCCGACATACGTTTAAGAATTTCGTCTGAGATGTTCATCTCGGCCCGGTAGTCCGTCGCCGCGACCCACAACCGCAAGATATCGGCACCCAGCGTATCGATGATCTTCTGCGGTGCAATCACATTGCCGCGTGACTTTGACATTTTCATGCCGTTGCCGTCGACGGTAAAACCGTGGGTCAACACACTGCGGAACGGGGCCTCACCGGTCATGGCGACGCTCACCAGCAAACTTGATTGAAACCAGCCACGGTGCTGGTCCGATCCTTCCAGGTACATATCGGCCGGGTTCGCTAGTTCCGGGCGATGGTTGAGCACACTGGCATGGGTCGAACCGGAATCGAACCACACATCGAGAATATCGGTGACCTTTTCGTAGTGTTCGACGTCTTCACCGAGCAGTTGCGCATCGTCCAAATCGAACCACGCGTCGATGCCGTCGCGCTCGACGCGCTGCGCGACCTGCTCCATTAAATTTGGCGTGTCCGGGTGCGGCGCGCCGCTGCGTTTGTCGACGTACAACGCAATCGGCACTCCCCATACCCGCTGCCGCGACACGCACCAATCGGGGCGATTCGCGACCATACCTTCGATGCGTGCTTGGCCCCATTGTGGATACCAACGCACCCGCGCGATGCGCTCGAGCGCGGTGCGGCGCAACCCGGTGCGATCCATGCTGATAAACCATTGCGGGGTCGCGCGGAAAATGATCGGGGTCTTGTGCCGCCAGCAATGCGGATAGCTGTGTTCAATCCGGCCGCGGTGCGCGAGGTGGCCATGCGCCTCGACCACGTCGGTGACATGGTCGTTCGCGACGAATACATTTTCACCACCGAACAACGGGGTGTCCGCCAAGAATGCGCCGTCCGCACCGACCGGATTATCGACCGGCAACCCGTATTGGCGGCCCAGCTCGAAATCGTCCTGGCCGTGGCCGGGCGCGGTATGCACGGCGCCGGTGCCGACTTCGAGCGTGACATGCTCACCCAACACCAACGGCACCGTGCGTTCGTAGAACGGATGCCGTAGCATGTGCCCCGCCAACGCCGCGCCGCTGGCCGTCGCCAAAACTGAATGCGACTGCACTGCGTAGCGCCGCATGCAGGCCTCGACAAGGTCTGCGGCAACGATGAATCGCTCGGATGCGCCCGACTCTACAACCGCGTCGACTAACGCGTATTCGACTTCTGGGTGCAGTGCCACCGCTTGGTTGGCGGGCAATGTCCAGGGCGTGGTGGTCCAGATCATCACACCGAGTACCGCATCACTGGGCGCTACGCCAAATGCTTCGCCCAATGCGTCCGGATCTTGCGCCGCAAACCGCACATCCACCGTCGGCGATTTTTTGTCCTGGTATTCGACTTCGGCCTCGGCCAACGCCGAACCGCAATCGGCACACCAATAGACCGGCATCAGACCGTGGTGTAGGTGGCCGTTGCTGGCGATTCGCGCCAACGCACGGATGATGTTCGCTTCCGTTTGCGGTGCCATCGTGAGATACGGGTTGTACCAATCGCCGATCACGCCGAGACGGATGAAGTCAGCACGCTGGCCATCAATCTGCTCACCGGCAAATTTCCGGCAGGCCGCTCGGAACGCTTTCGGATCGGCGCGGTACGCATCGCGGCCGAGTTGCTTCTCGATTTCGTGCTCGATCGGCAAACCGTGACAGTCCCACCCCGGCACGTACGGCGCATCGAATCCGCTGAGTGTCTTTGACTTTACGACAATGTCTTTAAGGACTTTATTAACTACATGACCGATGTGAATGGAGCCGTTCGCGTACGGCGGACCGTCATGCAAGATATATTTTTTGCGGCCCTTACCGGTTTCACGCAGCCGCGTATAGATATCGACTTGTTCCCAGCGCGCGAGCAACTCCGGTTCGCGGCGGGCGAGACTGGCCCGCATCGGGAACGCCGTATTGGGCAGATTCAGGGTGTGCTTATAGTCAGTCATTGACGGCGATAAACGGTTGCAACTGCGGCTCGAACAAGCAATAACGAATTAATATTTCTCATTAAGATTATGCCATTAATTCATTGTTTTTTCAAACATTTATGGATCGAGCAAATAGGGAGAGTCGCGATTTCCAAAATAGTTTCGCGCAGCCGCCACATCGCGTCCGATCTGCATTCGCAGTTCATCGACACTCGGGTAATGCACTTCGTCGCGCAGTTTGTGCAGGAAACTCACGCGAATTCGTTCACCGTAAATTCGGCGATCAAAATCGAACACGAAGACTTCGAGCAACGGTTTCTTGCCGTCCACGGTCGGGCGTGTACCCAAGCTCGCAACACCCGGCAGACTACCATCTTCCAAGCCGTCGACCTCCACGGCGAATACTCCTTCCACCGGCGCGCGGTGAAAGCGAATGGCCAAATTAGCAGTGGGATATCCCCATTGCTGGCCGCGCTTGTCGCCGTGAATCACGCGCCCGGCAATCTGAAACGGCCGTCCCAACAATGCCGAGGCGGCATCAAACTCGCCAATCGCCAAATGGTCGCGAATCCGAGAGCTACTGACCCGCTCGCCGGCAACATAAAAGGTATCGGTATGGGTGACATCGAATGCGGCGCGCTCGCCGATGCGCCGTAACAGTTCGATATCGCCGCGCCGGCCTTTGCCGAAGCGAAAATCGTCGCCGACAACGAGATGCTTAACACCGATGCCATCGACAAGAAATCGTTGCACAAACTCCTCGGCGCTGGTCTCGGCGAGACCACTGTCGAAGCGCAGGCAAACGACGCGATCGACACCATGCGCCGCCAACGCTTCCAATTTATCGCGAAACCGCATCAGCCGCGGTGGCGCATGCGCACCCGCGAAATACTCCTGCGGATGGGGTTCGAAGGTGATGACCGTAACCGGGTCGCCAAACCGGCGGCTGTGCTCCAGCAACTGCGCGATGATCGCCTGGTGCCCGCGGTGCACGCCGTCGTAGTTGCCGATCGAGGCGACACAACCGTGGTGTCTAGGCAGTAGGTTATATGAACCGCGAATCAGTTCCATACGTGTCAAGTCGACGACGAGAGTTCCAGCCAAGAAAGCGGCGAATTCTATAGTTATCGGCGAGGCAGGTCAGCAGTAATGCGCGTTCGGGGCATGAGCGGATTGTCGCGCGATATTCCCGGCGGCATGGACCGCGCGCGCGAAGGGCCGCCTCAAGCCCAATCCGGAGCCAGCTCTTCGATGACCTCGTCGAGCCGGCGGCGCCCCGATATTCCGGTATCGTAGTCGTGATAATGGCCGATCTTGAGTTCCGGGTATTTCCAGCACAGAAACCCGTCACCGGTGTCGAAATCAACGAGCCACAAACCCTTTACGACCAGACCAAGCCGTTCCATCTTACTTACCCAACGCTTCACAATAATTTCGTAATCACGCTCGACCGTGACCAACCGCGGATCGGTCGACAATAAGTTCTCCAGCCGTTGTCGAACCGGGCACAGCTCGTCGTACGCGCTGTTGGTAATGCGTTGCACCAACGGAAACAGTTGCCGCGCCTCCTCGAGAGTGAAGATGCGCGGGTCTCGGCAGGAGCCGATCTGGGTGATGCTGTACGCGGTCGAATTCATATCTCCTACAAACGTAGATGCCATGGTCTGAGCCCTAACGACAGTATACCCAAAAAATACACCGTTACGCCGACACTTACCCACAGTATGAGGCGTCCGATCCGCACCATCACACTGTCTGCGCTCCATTGCGCGGCGTCGCCGGCACCCCACCACAGCACCGCCGCCATCGCCGTACTGGCCAACGCAACCCGCAGCAACAGTGCACTCCACCCCGGCGTCGGCCGATATACACCAGTGCGGCGCAGAGTGCGGAGCAACAGCATCGCGTTAACAATGGCCGCGATCGAAGGCGCCAACGCGAGCCCTACGTGACCCAGCGGCCATACCAATACCCCACAAAGGGTGATATTCACGATCATCGCGATGATCCCGACCCGCACCGGGGTGCGGGTGTCTTGACGAGCGTAAAACCCCGGCGCCAATACCTTCACCATGACAAAACCGATCAAGCCCAACGCGAATGCCACGAGGCTGCGACTCGCCATCTCCGCATCGTGGGCGGTAAATGCGCGGTATTGAAACATCGTAATCAGCAGCGGTTTAGCGAGCACGATCAACCCCACCATCGCCGGTACCGCGATCAACGCGGTAAATCGCAATCCCCAGTCCAACAGCTCTGAGAATCGCTGCATC
>JAOTWM010000051.1 GCA_029862885.1 Gammaproteobacteria bacterium | reverse complement strand
AAAGTCCGAAAAGGGCTGGGGCTGCGGAATGCATCGGTACGAGTTAGACCTCGATGGGTCGCAAGACAGCGAACTGTATTCGGTACTGGCTATGCATCAAGATCAGGTCGTTGATATTCCGTCCGATGCCGTCGTTATCGGCGGCACCGAATTCTGCCCGTTCGGGGCACTGCAATACGCCGCGCCGGTACGCACCGTCCAATTTCATCCGGAATTTAGTAAAGCGTACATGTTAGATCTGCTCCGAATACGTGGCGGAACCATCATTCCGCAATCCATCGCAACGGCCGCCGAAAAATCGATTACTGGGCGGGCCGATTCCGTGGCGATCGCACGATGGGCTTCTGCATTTTTCAAATCGGAATTCGGTAACGTTTAGGGCCGTTTCGACTCCGCTTAGTAGAGGCGCTCTGAAATGCCAAGATTAACGTTAGTGTGTTGCCGTAGGTAGCCTTGGACTCATGACGGTACTTTCGACTTTCACGCCCACTCGCATTGAGCCGGAACAAATTGAACAATTTCAGCAAGACGGATTCCTGTTACTCGATTGCATCGTCGACCCGACGACGGCGCACCGACTCCGTGGCGAATTCGATCGGATGTTCCGTGGTGAATTCGAAATCGGAACTCTTCCCGATGAGGTCAACTGGCAAGAAGGCAAGTCTGATCCGACTCTGACGCGACAGATTTGTAACGGTTGGCGCGCGAGCCGACTCATTGCAAGCATCGTGTTGCGGGAAGACTTCGGTCATGCGCTGGCAAGGCTTATGGGTTGGCGCGGCACCCGAATTATGAGTGACAACATACTGTGGAAGCCGGTCGGCGCTCGTTCGCTAAACTTTCATCAAGATAATAGTTATCTCAGCTGGTACGAACCGACGGAGCTCTGCACTCTGTGGATCACGCTCGATGACATCACCCCGGATAATGGCACGATGGAATTGGTCCGCGGCTCGCACCGTTGGCAGCACTCAGAACCCGAAGGTGAATTTCACGGCCCCGAGGATTATCGGGCACCGATGCGCAACGCTGCACGTCGCCAAAACCTGGAACCCGATATCGTTCCAGTAGCCGTACCTTGCGGTGGCGGTTCCATTCATCATGGCTGGGTTTGGCATGGTTCCGGTACAAATCACGGCACATCTCCCCGACGATCGGTGGTATTGCACGCGATGCCGAGCGACGTATTGTTTAAGCCCGCGAACTTTTCACGCGGCACCGGACCGATATACAGCCGCTATGCCAAACTCGGATCATTGGAAATGGATGAAAATTACTTTCCCACACTGTGGCGAGAGGATGGCTATCGGACAAAAGGAATTGACGCGTTCATTGGGGGCCCGGGAGTATCGTAAGTCGGATGGATCGACTCAAACGACAAATACTACTTAGACTTTCCGGCAAAGATACCGATATCTTATCAATGCCCTTGAGCTATAGAGCTCGACCATCGTCTCAAGGTAAGCCTGCTCCCGATCGAATGCGTCACGACCCAACATGTCGATCAATTCGGTTTTGTATCGTGTTCTGGCCGTAAATCTTCTGTTGCAAATATCGATCGGACTCTGACTATTTTCCTCCTTCTTAAGCAATTCAAACCCGGCAGTTCTTAGTGCAGCCTCATTAAAACCATCCGCTACATACTGGCTAAAGCCGTTGTAGCTACGGCGCTGCACCTGCTCGTTGCTAACCTGCCCCGCAACTATCCCAGCGTCGGTAAGCAGCAGCCTACCGTGAGTTTTCAGCACCCTCGCGATATCCGCAAATACATCTTTGCGATCGATAAGATGCATCACCACATCAACGCTGATTGCTGCATCGAAGGTTTCGTTATCTAACGGCAGCTCCCGATTCGCATCGACCTGTTGGAACTCAATCTTTTCGGCCACACCGTATTGGTCTGCTCGATTCTTTGCCAAGCGCAGTGCATCGGCATCGAGCTCTATCCCAGTGGCTGTAACGTCCGCATTCATAACGAGATACGTCAGCGGCCCGCCTGGCCCACAGCCAAAATCCAATAATCGCCCCGATTCGGTCAGTTCCAAATCGACTAGAAACTCGTCCAATTCCGTAACGGTGGTCCAGGAATGTTGGCCGATATCGTGATCAAACACCTCGGCTCTGATTTTTTGAATGAGCGGTGAGTCAAGAAACGCGTAGGTCGACGCATAGCCTCCAGACGATTGTCGCATATTCTGATTCAATAGATTTTCACCGCGGGCATTTACGACGCAACAATGTCAATATCATCGCACTACCGGCCAGATAACCAATAATACAGGCCGATAACCGCGGCGTGTTCGCTACTTAACAATCTACCTCGACCGGATGTATTGCCAAATCACGCGGCCGAGACGTCCCCTTGTCTCTACCTCGTTACGAACACTATACCACCCCTCTAGACCCCGTGTAGGCGCAGGACTACGGGCTCATACTCATCAGCGCTGGATTATGGAGAACTTCTCCGACTCCGATCGTTGGGCCGAACACAGTCGCAATCAAAGCTCCGACGATCGTGACGAGAGCGATCACGCCGATCCACTCTAACCAGTGGATCTCTTCCGCGTCGAAGTGATGAATATGAAATTCATGATGAAGGAGTTGCATCTTAACCTCCTGTGCCGAAACGACACATCAGCTGAGCTATACTGCCAGAATCAACGCAATCGAACCTTGATCTAAAGCACTAATAAGGACGACAAGGACGACGAGGTCGCATTGCGCGCACATTATGGTTAGGGCTGATTCCACCTGCAGCCGCGTCCAAAAACTGTTACTTTCGATAGACACGTTCTAAATTTCCGCTACATGAGACAATTGAATCAGCAAGTTCTGCGATAACGTTACGTAGAAGAAAAACCGCAGTCGCAGTATCCCCGTGGACTTGTCAAGGGGATTTGAAAGTTGCCGAGGACGTTGGATGGGATTCTGTATGCGGATGCCACCGATTAGAGTCGTCTGACTCGGGCCGCTTTCACAGCCTCGAGAATGTTTCGCTGATAACCATAATGTAAATAGAAATGTATATAATAAAATATATTTACATCTATTCACAACAGACACTCACCTCTGTCGATCCGTTCTCGTCGCCGATTATCTATATTCCCTCTAGTTTATGAGACACCATCGCACCAGTTTGCCATCAGGGATAGAATGCTTTGGCGCATCTTAATGGGTGTTATTGTTCAACGGCACAACGCCGCAAAAGCAGCAATAGGTTTTGAGGAGAAGCGTTTTCCTACGGATATCTGGTTACATGAGCCGTGCGCAGCGAACCATGCGCTGAACACTGATCCGTCAGTCACCGGCGTGACCTTATAACGCCCGGTTCCGCACGGTCGTTACTTCCCGACGAAGATTAACAAATCCGACCGCTTAAAGACGAGGCGGGACCACTTGATCTCGGTTCGCCTGGTCCCGTTTGGATTCATCCGCTCGACGGTTTTCGGCTCTGTCATTAAACTTCCGGCGCATCCCGGGAAAATTCGTACCTGTCCGTTTATGCCAGGGACTCAACTGATCAGGGGCACGGATTGCCGGGCAAACACGCACGCTCCGGGTGCGATTTTACATTTTCATCACGGGACAGTTGGCACAAAGGCTGTATCAGGACTCGGTGACGGCCACTTCCTCAGAAGCTGTATCGAAATTGTAAGTTTGCAAAGAAAGCATTATCGGCGTCAGCAGAGAAGGCATCGCCGGGTCGGTGATAGCCCAATGCTGTTGAATTGGCCATTTACCGTCGATAACTTCTTCTGTATTGCCTGCATTAGGCGTTGTGGATTTAATTCATCGTTATGAATAGCCGTAAACAACCCTAGCTCCGCCATCCGGTGGCGCGAATCCACTGTTCCTGCACAGGTTTGACACGAGGTACGGGGATCGCAGGCTTCCTGAGCGTAAGAATTTCGCAGACGGTGTTGTATCCGGCCATGGAGACAACCAGGTCGGCTGCCGCCATATAACTCATCATATCGTCCGTGAACTCCTTGATACTGACGTTGGCGTGGTACTGGGCTCTCTCTAAAACATCGAGGCGCTGCGCGGTGGAGAGCTCGGGGCCAAAAAATATTACCGTCTTGGGAATGTGTTCACGGGGCGTGGTCTGCAATCCATCCAGGTAGCAAGTCAGAAGGTGATGGCCATCCTCACCGCCACCCGGGGTAACTAAAATGAGCTTTTCGGAACTAACGCCGAGATCGCTGCGCACGACCTCGCGGGACCTGTGCCCTGGTTTCCGACGCAAATAACCACAGAATCGCACTTTTTGGCGGCTGGCTAATGGGAATTGATATTCTTCGGACAGATTAAATATCTCCCGAGAGCCGGCAACCAATACGCTGTCGTATTGAGCTCGAATAATGTCATGGTAGTTATGTTTTACCCAGATGCCTTTGGTGGCATCGGGCGTGTCCAGAATGTCGCGGAGCAGGAGCACCAACTTCGGTGGTTTGGTCTAACAGAGCAAATGACCCAACGTCGGGGCCAGTTCATTACTGAGATCCAGCGGCTTTTTGTCCACCAGGATCAGATCCGGTTTGAAGTCTACGACAGTACTTAAGATCAAATTTGCGCGTAGACGCACGGTTTCCTCGTAACCGAGATCCAAGAATTTCACGCGATACTGACCGTCCGCCGTCCGCGCGAGACAACGTAACTTGACATAGTCCACACGAGGCGGGATACGAAAAGCATGCAGTACTGGGGAGCCAGACAGCAAAAGTACGGAGAGATTCGGATCGGCATCGACGAGATGTGTCGCGATGGCTAGCACCCGACGGATATTTCCGAACCCGAAGGTATCGTGCGAATAGATCAATATGTGTTTCATGTGGGCTCTCTGTCAGCAGCGAGTCCCCCCAACCCGCGGCAAATGCAATGTTGGATCGAAGGATCTCACCTCAGTATTCGGCTTGCCTGCCGCCTGGGTGAGCGCAGCAAGGGTAAAGGGCTTGCGGAAGAACGCTCTTGCGCCCAGTCTATAGGCACGCGCCTCGTCATCCGGCGAGTGACCCCCGGTGATGACAATGAGGTGCAAATGTGCGTAGTCAGAGAATATTCGTCGGTAAAAATCGAGGCCGTCGCCGTCGGGAAGATCGATATCTAGCACCACGATATCGATATGCTGGGCCGTGAGTTCTGTTAGGGCATCGAGGGCACAACACGCCACACTCACTCGAAAGCCACGGCGCGATAAGAACCGCATGATGTTTTTCGCAAGGATTGGCTCGTCTTCGACAACGAGCACGTGCCGATCGCCGCGTCGGAGTTGAGCGCTCGAACTGAGTCCCATTCCGGTGAGTTCCTTAACGGTTGTTTCTGTCGGTGATGCCCATGCGTTAGAAAATGCAATTTGTGTGCCATATCTAAGCGCTGCGGGACAGAGCAGTGCATCCTCTTGAAATCCTTGCCACTCTGCGCCAAATTGTGCTCCGGATTCGTTGTCGGCCGGCTTGGCCAACTAAAGATTTTGGGCATATACCCCGGTGGGATTGGGGGATATCCCCATCGGGAGCGCGAGCGGGTAGTCAGACGCCAGCTGTACTGGAATGGCGCGGAGTGAGGCGGTAGTGTCAAGAAGGTCCGTGTCGCCAGCGACAGTCCCACGCCTAGCGGTAGCCGCTCTGTGGTAAAGAACCGTTGAAAGAGCTTGTGAATATCGTCATCGCGAATTCCTGGCCCGCCATCGGATATCGATGCCGCTACATGGTGCGGTTCAGGTGTGAGGCTTGTGGTCACCCGCCAACTGCCTACCGCTGGGCATCGCCTCGCGGTCGTTGGCAATTCAGTTTCGAAGATGGTGATGGGGTATTTCACCCAGCATGGGAGATATCCCCCAATTTCTTGCCGCAAAAACACAAGAATTTGGGTGCGTCAGGCCAAGAACCAAGCGACAAAGCACTTGGCACAAATATTGCTTATTTTACTGACAGTCAATAATTTACCTCAGGAGCAATACTCAAGATGCAAAACAACCCACGTATTAATCGTATTCGCCGCTTGTTAACCCTTGCGGGATTACCCCTGATTTTCGGTGGTTTGTATGGGTGCGGTGGCGGGTCCTCAAGTTCTGGGTTCGGTTCGACGTCGGGCAGATCTGGCACTTCGGGAACAAGCGGCACATCCGGAACGGCAGGTACCTCGGGAACGGCAGGTACTTCGGGAACGGCAGGCACCTCGGGAACGGCAGGCACATCCGGAACGGCAGGCACCTCGGGGACCGCAGGAACCTCGGGAACGGCAGGAACCTCGGGAACGGCAGGAACCAGCGGAACTTCGGGCACCAGCGGTACCTCAGGATCTTCAGGAACGTCGGGCTCATCCGGCTCATCCGGCTCATCCGGTTCATCCGGTTCATCCGGATTGATATGACGATTAGATAGCGGTATTCCTTATCCAGTGTTGCTGCAAAGCTAAACAGTAATCGAAGCAATGGATGGCGACATGCTGGGGTTCGCCACAAGTGTCGTGACTCGCGGTCTGATTGTGTTATCGACATCATGCCGTTTGACCAGTTAGTGATTGGATCGCATCAATAACCATTTGTGGCGCAATGGATCTGCTACATTCAAATTGTCTATCGGTACCACAATGCCGCGGACACCAATTCCAATCGGCGCGGTCAAACACGTAATTAGGATCGTTCCAACAGCCAGTGCAAACATCATTGTTTATGACGCGCACACAATTTTCCCTAAACTCCGTATACGGTTCGCTAAATCCGGAGATGAGCACAACCGGTTTGTCCAAAGCCCACGCTATCCAGGACAAGCCGGATCCTAATCCGATAAAAAAATCGCAACTGTTTAATTCGCCCATTCGTTGTTGGATGGGATGATCACCGCTACGATTGATAATTCCATCCATTTCCACTCGCTTCTTCTGGATCAACACGGCGCGATAACCGTTTTGATTTAAATATGCGACAATTTGGTCCCATCCACCAGGGTATTGCCAAAGCTTGCAGGCAGCGGTGGATTCCATGGAGAAGCAGACGTATTTTTCGTCGATATCGTTCGATGTGTTACTGATCGCTAACCGCGGGCGCAACTCTTCATAATCGATACCGAGAATATCCGATGCCACCTTGGCCAAAGGTTGGAGGCGTGGATCGATTGGATGCATACTTGCCAGATCATCCCCCAGAAAATATCCAATCGTAAAAGTAGCGTAGATATTCTCCAGTGTCGTGTCTGGCGGAACGAAAGTGATGCCGGGATAAGTGGGTTCAAAACCCAGATCCGACCAAAAATGGCTACAAAAAACCTTCGTCGTCGGATGCATCTGGGTGAAGCGTTCCACCTGTGGTATCCATGCCAGCGTGTCACCAAGACTGCGCGAATCGAAGTTTATCAAAATATTTTTATCAGCCGGATCGAATTCATGTTTCGTTATTAGTTTTCCACACTCATCGAGTATTTCGATTTTCCATGGCGCGCAATACCGTTTATAACATTTACCCCATTCATTTGGTTTTAAACTAACCTCGTACTCAAGTCGGTCATGCAATAAAAACCTCGCTGTTAATGAGCGGCGTTTGTGCAGATTGGTCAACACCGGTCCATCGTTAAAGTGCACGTTAAAATCCGGCGTTTGTGTTTTTTTAAACCAATGCATCGGTATGGATTAGTTCTTGGTTAGAAGATACCCCTTATTTCCTCGTATTGACCTAGTGTATCCTCGCCAGCCGACGACGTCCGTTCAGAAGCGGAGAATTCCCATAGCCAGTTAACTAGGCTATGCCTTCGAAATATTGAGGGAACTTTGCTAGTAGAATTCAAGATAATCGACCTGCGAATGAAATCCGGGGGCGCTGTACGGATCGCTGGAAGACAACGGGCTGCGGCGAAGGGCGAGATTCTCAATGACGGGGTCTCTGCGTGTCTTGAGACCCAACCAGGCCGATTGAAATGGCATCGGGAAGTGGACGAAGCATTGGTGAGATACGTCAGCTTTATTGGCGGAATATCAACCGAAACAAGGCAATCCTAACCTTGGGAATGACGGTCAAGAAAATGCAGTTCATCCATACTTTTCAATCCGATAACGCAGTGTGTCGCGCGAAATACCCAGGAGCTTTGCTGCTCTTGTCACATTTCCCTTGGCTCGCTCAAGTGCTAGCTTTACCAATTCGGCTTCAACTCGCTCTAGATTAAGTCCTTGATCTGGAAAGTATTGGATTGGCCCGAGGCCGTTCCCTTGATTGCTCTGTGGCGCGTCGGAGATCAGAGCAAGATGCTTTGACTCAACGGTTTCCGTCGTGGTCAGCAAGACCGCGCGCTCGATAACGTTGCGTAGCTCCCGGATATTTCCAGGCCAATGATAGTGCTGAAGGGTATGCACCGCCTCTGCAGAAATGTGCAGTTTCGGCTTGCCGTAGCGCTTGCTCTGGAGTTTTAAGAACTCATCGACTAACGGCTCCACGTCATCACTGCGCTCACGTAGCGGTGGAAGTTCAATATGAATAACGCGAATTCGAAACAACAGATCCAAACGAAACTGCCCGCTCTGAACTCGCTCGTCCAGGTCTTGATTGGTCGCGGCGATTATGCGCACATCGACATTACGATCACGCAGCCCGCCGACCCGACGTATACGCTTAGTCTCAAGCACAGTGAGCAATTTTGCCTGCATGCTGAGATCCATGTCGCCAATCTCATCCAAAAATAAAGTGCCGCCATTGGCGCTCTCCACTAGCCCCAGTTTGCGTTCTTTGGCATCGGTAAATGCGCCTCGTTCATATCCGAATAACTCAGCTTCGAGAAGCTGCGATGGTATGGAAGCGCAGTTCAACTCTACCATCGGCTTGTCTCCGCGGGGGCCGTCGAAGTGAAAGGCGCGGGCCACCAAGCCCTTACCTGTACCGGTCTCCCCGGTTATTAACACCGGCGGTGGATCACCATAAGCAAGACGTCGTTCAGCCTCCAGATAGTGTTGGATTTGCTCCTTCAACTCGAGAATTGGAGCAGATTTTCCTAACAGAGTGGCTAAACCGCTCTGGCGCGCCTGTTTGTTCTGATAGTAGGCGAGCGCTCCCTCGGCACGCACTTGCCCAACTACCTTTTCCAGCAACAGCTTGAGTTCGGCCAACACCAACGGCTTGCTCAGGTAATCGTTCGCACCTGCCTTCATTGCGTCGACAGCAACCTGCACTCCTCCGACACCAGTCATGATGATAATTTTTACTTGGGTGTCCGTTTTGCGGATTCGTCCCAGCACTTCTAGGCCATTCATGCCGGGCAGGTTATAATCGAGAAGGATTAGATCTGGCCTGAAGGTATCCAGCGCCTCCAAAGCGTCTTCGCCGGTCTCAACCAAGTGCGTGTCGTATCCCTGGCGCGCAAGGTATCGCTTTATGTTTCGCCCGAGAGTGACCTCGTCATCGACGACGAGTATGCTGTGAGATATAGGTTCGTCCATTAGGAACGTTGCGAGTCGTCCGATAGGACTAGTGGCTTTTTCATTTTCGGGGTCGAGTCCTTATTTATAATTTTGGAGGGCTTAACATTCGGCGAGCGGGCCGGAGATCAACGATCGAGGTTTCGTGGGTTCCTTGTCCATGCATGCACAATTTCGGTTGCCACCGGGCCCAGATAACCACCAATATGTCTACTAACGTGGGGCCGGAACGCGTACGGTCATTGTCGTGCCACGTCCGTGTTCACTTTTGACCTCAATCGATCCGTCGATTCGTTCGATGATCCGCTTCGCCAGCGAAAGCCCCACGCCCAACCCTGTCCGTTTTGTAGTAAAGAACGGCTGAAAGAGCTTGTGCATGTCGCCGTCGCGAATTCCTGATCCGGTATCGGATATCGATACCTCCACATTGCGGCGGTCCGGTGTAAGGCACGTGGTTACCGCTAACTGCCCACCACCCGGCATTGCCTCGAGGGCATTGGCGATAAGGCTGTTGAATACTTGACTCAAGGCGGCGGCACTGGCGCGAACCGTGGGCAAGTCCTCGGCATTCCCTTCAGCAATGCAAATGTTCTGGCGGTCTATCTGTTCGGTGAACCCCAGCATGCAGCTCGACACAACATCATTGACTTGAAGTTTCTCAGTGTGTCCGTTTGCCGGGCGCGAGTAGGTCAAGAGATCCCGTACCCATTTCTCCAGGCGGTCTACCTCGTCGGTGACATCTATTAATGATTCGTGGGCCGCGTTCAATGATCCGTCGTCTAATGCCAATTCGGCCGAGGTTCGCAATGACGCCAGCGGATTACGAAACCCATGTGCTACAGCGGAAGCCATCTCGCCGATGGCCGTGAGGGTCTCCGATTCCACCAGCTGTTTCTGTTGCTGCCGTATGGTGGTGTTTGCGCGGCGCATAATCCAAAACAGTGAAAGATAGAGAAACAGCCCGCCTGTACCGGCCGCCACCCAGACGAATTGTTGCCCCCGATCAATGGCCGCGAACAACGTCATGGGAGACTTGTAGATCTCGACCACCGCTCTCACGTTGGCCTTATCCCCGCCCCAAATGGGCAGATAGTTCTCAATAAATCTGCCGGCTAACGGGGCTTCAACGTGCTCTGGCTTCCCGGCCGCTTCAGCGCGATTCTGATGTGCGATTAGCTCGCCCGAAAATGCGCCTTGCAATTCGTGATTATCGAGAAACCGCCGTCCAACCAGCTTCCTGTTGCTCGACCAGACGATCAATCCATCGCTACGGTATACGTTAGCCCGCAGAACACTCGGTATCTCCCACAACAGGCCGAAAAATTCGCTAAGGCCGGCGTCGGGCGTATGTGCGTGGCCCTGTAGTGGCTCTCGGTGACCAGCCAGAAAATGATCGAGCGCGCCCAGTGGGTGATCTTCGGACACCGCGGCGTGGATGTGATCCGCAGGTGGTTCGCGCAGATGAACCGCATTCGCTTGCTGTACGGCCTTCTCGATAAACTCGGTTGTTACTATCGCATCGCGCTGCAGAATTTGGTTCGTCAAGAAACGTGACAGTAATACGGCTGAAATACTACTAATGAGCACAATACAAATGAAACTGAGCACCGCGTACCAGTGGAGCAGATTGAATGACCTTTTTTCCGCGCCAGGTTTTGCATCGCATTGGTTCGACGCCGCTGTATCCCATCTCGACTGTATTGCCATCGCGCCTACACTGTTCATCATAAAGACATACCTCGGCAGAATTTAAACGTCGGATTCGTCCTCGGTATCGTAGAAATAAACACCAAAGTTCATCCGATAATTCGCTTCGTTAGCACCGCGATCCCGCGCCTGTAACTGTCGCGCACGCCTGTTAACTGTCTTTAAGGCTTTCACAGCTTCTTCCTCAGATAGCTCCGCGAGGGCGTCAATCGATTTTGGCGTTAGGCCATCGTAGTAGACGCTGCGTTCAAGCCTTGAGGGATCGTTGGACTGCACGTTGTGCCGGGCGGCTGCCAAATGATCGTGCACATTACGGCCTAAATAATAAGCCTTCTCATCGAAACCCTTGGCAGGAATAAACGCCGCACTCTTAAGACGCACGCGGCCGTCGGCATCAATTTCGACGACGCCGAGCCGCAACCATTCGTCCAGCACTGAACGCGGCCGGATGTCCTTGCTGATCGCGGTCACCAAATCTTCAAAACTGGGCTCGTCGCTATCACCGGCGAATCGCAATAGCGGTTTTGGAACTCTCTCATTGTCAAGAAACCGGGCCTCGCTGGTCCACAACGCGACCAGTTGCGCACCCAGAAAAACAGTGGCCGGTGGCGGACTGTCTCGCAGCAATTCTTCGCGCAGGCGCCTTACGTCTTTGCGGTGCACACCGGTTAACAGGGTGATTCGACTGTTGGTCAAATTCTTACCTGGCAGCTGGAACTCTTGCGCCGCAACGTCTACAAATAAAGACTTCAGCAGTCCCGATAGCCACACGTAGGTCAGGCCATGTTCGAGCAATAGCCCGACTAACGGACGCAATAATCGTTGCACCGCAGCGGTCAGCGCTTCTGGCGGCGTTCCGGCCTGTTTCGGGGATTCCGGGTTAGGCATGACGTCTGTCGGAATAGGGTATTTAATCTTAAGGGAGAGTATTATACTTTACGTGGGAAATATGCCCACATTTGAGTGTACACAGAAATATTCAGCAAACCCAGCTCCCATGAAATTTGTTGAGAAATTATGGATTTATGCCGCGTTGGTGGCGATTTCAGTGATTCTCGCCTCGTGCGGGGGCAGTAGCAGCTCGACCGGCGTCGGAGGATCGGGCATCGGCGGTACCGGCAGCACCCGTGTGCAGGGTAACGTTGTGTCGGTCGTGGCGCAGCGATCTATTCGCAATGGCGACTACTGGCCCGCCACGATGTTGGCGGCTGTAGTTGACTTTATCAGCACTCCCGTCATCGCCCAGACCGGGGGCGGAATCGGCGGCATAAAGATCAACGGCGGCGGCCGCATGACGGTGACCGACGAAAGCGGCCGTTTTGGACTGGACGATGTCACTCCCAGCGACGCTTTTGTTCTCACGTTAACGTTATCAACCGGTCAAGTGATATCGCTAGGGATCGGTTCGGTTCCGTCGGGCGCCTTGGTTGACGTTAACAACATCGTCATCGATACGGGCCAAGGTAGAGCGACACCGGGCAGCATCGACGTGGAAATCGACGACGATAGCACCGACGACGATAGCACCGACGACGACAGCAGCGATAACAGCGGCAGTGGGAGTGGCGACGACGATAGCTCTGACAACGATAACAGCGGCAGTGGGAGTGGCGACGACGATAGCTCTGACAACGATAACAGCGGCCGTGGCAGTAGTAACAGCGGTTCGGGTTAAATTAAGTCGCTAACCACGGTAGCAAGAACTCAGTCGGACGCCGCCGATCGAGCAGAAGAAACGAATTGAAGCGCTATAGCTCCGCTCGCGTTCGCTATATAACCAAGAAAAGTAATCAATAGAATACTCATCGCGAGCATTTCGATGAATTCCTCAATGGCTTTCGAGAAATGTCGGATGACTTCGTTTCCCCATCCGAAGGCATCGATCAACCAACGATATCCGTCGTCCATTCCCTCGACAAAATCCATCGCCACCGCGACCGCAAGACATCCTAAAGCCGCCGTAACCCGCCATCGATCTACCGGTCTCGGTAATTCGCGCCACAGAAACAAGGCCATGAGAATACCCGCTATTACGAAAAACGGCGCCACAACCATTTGCCAGGCATAGCTTGGAAATAGCCCTATGCCTTGGCTTTGCTGGAATGCGGACCCTAAGCGCTCATGGATCAATGCGCCATCATCAATGGCCATAAAGGTGAACAACAGCGCGAGAAATAACCACCCGATGCGCCGCAGCGCAGAGGCACCCTGCTTGCAGGTGATCGCGAATACGCTCCACAACGTAAGCGCAACCAACACAGTCTGGGTAACAGCAAACCAGGAGGCGAGTCCGTCTTCGCGCGTAATATTGAATAGGCGGCGGATTGGCCCGGAGTCGCTCCCTCGTTGCCAGTTGACAGTAAGATCCAAGTAGACCAAGCCGACTTCGAATATCAGACAAAATAAAAACACCATCCAAAGCAAACGGCCAGCATCAACGACAAACGTCGTCGAGCTGGCCGCCGTGTTATGCATGCCGTGATTTTTATACGATCAGGTCATGAGTGATTTGGAACGGTTAGCTCGTGCTGCCACTGCAATCGTCGCTGCTGGCGTCGTCACTGTCGCCGTCACTGCTGTCATCATCGATACTGTCGCCGTCGCTACTAACGCTATCGTCATCGGCGCTATTGCAGTCTTCAACGTCCGCCGACGAGTCATCGTCGTCGATGTCACCCGAAATAGAATCGCCTTCTACCTCAACTTCGACGAATAGGAGCGCACCATTGCTGGATAGCTGGACAGTCGTTTGTGAATCCACCCCGACCTCAATGGAGTCCGTTTCCCCCAACACGACGTCGCCTTGCAGCACGCGGATCGTGTAGACACCGGGAGCCAAGCCCGTAAATGCGAAATTTCCGCCGTCGTGGGTCATCTCAGTCGCCACCACAGTACCGCCTGAATCAATCAATTGGAGAGTCAAATCATCGACTCCGGTCGCATCGGCGCTACGAATAATGAGCGCAGTCGCAAAAACCAGCCACCGTTCGCTGCTGTCCGAAGTACCGATCGATGCGTTACCGCCGTTCACGGTCCCGGCAATCGTCGACCCAGCGCTGCCGCCGCCCGCACCTCCCGAGCTGCCGCCACCGCCACAGGCCGCCACGCTAAGTACAATTGCCGTCAACAGGGAAACTAACGTAACAACCTGAGATTTAATGATATTTTTCATTCCAATCGACCTCTTTTGTGATGTTGTATCTTGCCGAGTCGCCGTCCAGGCAAATCCTAAAAGTGGGATTTTTTCCCACATTACTAATACTAAATGATCCAAACGGCACGAATAGTGTTTTCCGACGAATGGTCGTTCTAGGGTTGATGGGCGTTCGGGTTAGCCTGTCGAAGCCACGCACTTCGAACCGCGCGAAGGCATCCGGCCCCAATCCGACCACAGCTCTGCAGGCACCTGATTCGCCGCAGTTCCGCCGGTTATTGGAACCACATCAGCTAGCTGGATTTCACCGTAGCCGACTAATAGGCCTAATAGGCCAACACAAATTTCCATTCAAACACGCCCGCTATCGCGCTTTCGGTCGTTCGGGGGCATGGCCGTTCCGGTACGGAACGCCTTACGGCAATAGTCAACCGTACGAGGAAACACGGCGAACAGTGTCAATACGGTTGGTGGGGCATACAGACCATTCACGTTTAGCCGATCCGACGCGGTATCATCGCACTATGCCGACTGCGCAAAATTAGCGCCAACTATAACCATAGCTCCATATTGACCGAACCTAAGGAACCATAATGACATATAAGCACATCACACTTCCCGAATCCGGCGACAAAATCGCCGTCGCCGACGGCAAACTTCAAGTTTCGGATAATCCCATCTTGGGATTTGTCGAAGGCGACGGGATCGGCCCCGACATCACCAAAGCCTCTCTGCGCGTGTGGGATGCTGCGGTCAAACAGGCCTACGGTGGCAAACGCAAGATCCACTGGGCCGAACTCTATATGGGGGAAAAAGCTGCGGCGGTATACGACGGTGATTATTTTCCAGCCGAAACCTTGCAGGCATGTCGAGATCTCGTCGTCTCCATAAAGGGTCCGTTGACCACACCTATCGGGGGCGGGTTTCGTTCCCTTAATGTGTCTCTGCGTCAAAATCTGGACCTATATGCGTGCGTGCGGCCCGTGCGTTACTACACGGGCGTACCTTCGCCGCTACGGCATCCGGAAAACGTGGATGTGGTGATCTTTAGAGAAAACACCGAAGACGTTTATTCGGGCATCGAATTTGCAGCCGGTTCGGCAGAAAACGAAAAGCTTGCCAAGTTTCTTCGTGACGAAATGGGTTGCGAATTCTTTGAAGGCGCCGGGCTCGGCGTCAAACCCATCAGTGAATTTGGATCGAAACGACTCATTCGAAAAGCCATTCGATTCGCCATCGATCACTCGCGCGAAAGCGTCACCTTAGTACACAAAGGCAACATCATGAAGTTCACTGAAGGCGCATTTCGAAATTGGGGTTATGAGGTTGCCGCACAGGAGTTCGCCGAAAATACGGTGAGCGAAAGCGACTTGTGGGACAAGTACGACGGGCAGAGACCGGAAGGAAAAGTGATCATCAAAGACCGGATAACCGACATTATGTTTCAGCTCATGCAACTCAGACCGTCAGAATTCGATGTGATCGCAACGATGAACTTAAACGGCGACTATCTGTCGGATGCGGCGGCTGCGGAAGTGGGTGGAGTCGGCATCGCGCCCGGTGCGAATATCGCCGATCACCTGGCAGTATTCGAGGCGACACACGGCACCGCGCCAAAATACGCCGATCAAAACAAGGTTAATCCATCGTCATTATTACTCTCGGGTGTCATGATGTTGGAGTACATTGGCTGGAGCGAAGCCGCGAACCTGATCAACGACGTGTTCCCACAAGTCATCGAAGACAAAACTGTAACCTATGATTTCGCACGCCAGATGAATGCCGCTACGACGGTGTCGACCAGCGGTTTCGCGGATGCGCTGATCAAGAAGATTGAGGCAGCCTAAAGCCAACACTCTGTTGGTTGAAAACTGACTGCACGCCACTTCCATGGATCCAGTTCGCGGTATCGCCGAGGCCATCCTCGAAGGCTTCGACCACCACTATAGGCTGTTCCGGGAGATCAGCGCTGCGGCACGCGAGCGTTTCGAGAACGCCGACTGGGCCGGCGGCGCGGATGCCAATCGGGAACGCATTCAGATGTACGATCTGCGGGTTCGGGAAACGGTGGCTGTATTGAATGCCACGTTTCCCGAAGCGGAACACGATGAAAGTTTGTGGCCCGACATTAAGTTGGCCTATATCGGATTGCTTTACGAACATCTACGCCCGGAACTCGCGGAAACGTATTTTAATTCGGTCGCGTGCCGCGTGCTGCATCGGTGGTACTATCACAACCGATATTTATTCTGGCGGCCGGCCACATCAACGGTTCTCATCGAAGGGGACGAGCCCACGTATCGATGTTACTACCCGGGTACAAATGGATTACGCAGAGCGTTACTTAACTGCGTCACGGAGTTCCGGCTTAGCAATAATTTCGCCAATCTCAGACACGACGTTCGCTGCCTGCAAGCCTCCGTCAACGGTTATTTTCCGAACCGGTCGGCGCAACAACCTAATTACCAGATACAGGTATTGGGATCTTTGTTTTTTCGGAATAAAGCCGCCTACATCGTTGGCCGCGTACTCAATGCCAATGACCTTCTGCCGTTTGCCATACCGATATTGCAAAACTCCCACGGTGAGTTGTACTTGGACACCGTCATCATTGAGCAGAATTTGCTATCAACATTGTTCAGTTTCAATCGTGCATACTTCATGGTCGATATGGACGTGCCATCGGCCTATGTCTCGTTTTTGCAATCGGTACTGCCCGCAAAACCTGAATTTGAGATCTACAACATGCTGGGTTTGCAAAAACAGGGGAAAACGATGTTTTATCGGGAGCTCCATCACCACCTCCGATATTCGAGCGACAACTTTACAATAGCGCCAGGCATTAGGGGAATGGTCATGTTGGTGTTTACGCTGCCCTCATTCCCGTATGTATTCAAGATCATCCGTGATCATTTCGAACCACCCAAAGAGGCCAGCCGGCAGACCGTAAAGGATAAGTACTTGCTGGTGAAATATCACGATCGGGCCGGCCGTTTGGCGGATACCTTAGAGTACTCCCAAGTCGCATTTCCGCTGCATCGCATCAGTAGCGAATTACTCGAGGAGCTACAAAATCAAGCTAATTACAGTATCGAAATTACTGACGATGAGCTACTGGTCAAGCATCTCTATATCGAAAGACGCATGATTCCACTTAACGAGTATATGGCGACGGTTGACGGGGAAGAGAAGCGCGACGTAATCGACGAATACGGCAAAGCCATCCGCGAACTCGCCGGCGCAAATATATTTCCCGGTGACATGATGCTAAAGAACTTCGGTGTGACACGAGGTCGTCGAGTGGTGTTTTACGACTACGATGAAATCGTTTACATGACGGACTGCAATTTCCGCCGAATTCCCCCGCCGAGCTCATGGGAGGATGAAATGATGGCCCAGCCGACCCACTCCGTCGAACCTAACGATGTATTTCCCGAGCAGTTCTCTAACTTCTTTTTCAGCGATAAGTTCACTCGTAAAGAGTTTTATCGCAATCATCGCGATCTAGTGAAGCCTAGTTTTTGGCGGGAGAAGAAAAATCAAATATTGGCGGGGCACCACGAGGACATCCTGCCATATCCCAACTCAAAACGGTTTTCGGTACTCTACCCGACTCCAAAAACGTTTTTCGCTAACCCGGATATGTCGCGTACTGCAGCGCTCGCGAGGTAACGACTGAATCCGGTTTCCCATCGAGATCAATTTGGGGAAACACCGGGATCGCGCTTGGCCGCGGTGACGTGGTGGAACGGGGAGCGAATTATTCAGCTACCGCAGATTTGATTCTACGGTGTGCTGCTCTCCCATTAATGGGAATGAACAGACGCGAGGACGTCCGTCACCCGTTGCATATTGGGCGACGCTCATGTTCAAACCTTAACCTTCAAATGATACGACTTGGGCCGCGTTAGGTATCCGTAACCCAGACTAGACAGTGTGCAACCCCGCCCGGAATCCTTTACCCCGGTCCACGCCAGTGCTGGATCCAGATAATCGCAGCGGTTCATGAACCAAGTACCCGTCTCGACGCGATTACCGATACTGATCGCGGCGTCTTCGTCTGTCGTGAAAACTGCCGCGGTTAATCCAAAATCGCTGTCGTTCATAAGCTCAATGGCTTCGTCGTCGTTAGCCACTGACATGATGCCCACCACCGGACCGAAACTTTCCTCGGTCATCACGCGCATCGAATGATCGACCTGGGTCAATACCTGGGGCGCCATATACGGTGAACCCGCAGCATCCATTGAAAATTCACCGGGATCGATATGGGCTTGGGCGCCTGCCGCGACCGCGTCCCTTATCTGCTCGCGTACGAATTCCGCAGCGGAGGTTTTTACCAATGGGCCGAGGTTGGTGTCGGGTCTATCGGGACGATCGAGGTTATATTGTCTAACCAAGTCGATATAGTCCTCGATAAATCGATCATAGATCGGGGCCTCAACATAGATACGCTCGATGCCGCAACACGACTGGCCACTATTAAAAAAGGCGCCGTCAACGGTGGTCTCGATGGCGTGCTCAAAAT
>JAOTWM010000450.1 GCA_029862885.1 Gammaproteobacteria bacterium | reverse complement strand
CTGTGTGGTGGAGATGGGTGGTTTCTATCTCGATATCATTAAGGACCGTTTGTATACGATGCGCCCCGACAGCCGTGGTCGGCGCTCGGCACAGACCGCGATGTATCACATTCTCGAGGCGCTGGTACGATGGCTTGCACCGATTTTGAGTTTTACCGCGGAAGAAATCTGGCAGCATATGCCCGGCCGCGATGCGGACTCGGTATTGTTCACCACTTGGTATGATCGTTGGCCGGATTTGCCGGCGGATAGCGCTGCCATAGGCCGTGACGACTGGCGGCAGATTATTGCGGTGCGCGACGCCGTGAACCGCGAACTCGAGCGCTTACGCACCAGCGGCGCTATCGGCTCGGCATTGAACGCACATGTGCATCTGTATGTGAGCGGCGCGACGGCGACCGTGTTGCGCGAGCTTGGAGGCGAATTGCGTTTTGTGTTAATTACATCCGGAGCCGCGGTTTATGATGACGATCCGCCTGATAGCGCAACCTCGACGACGATTGAAGGCGTTGCGGTGCAGATCGAGCCGTTAACACACACCAAATGCACGCGCTGTTGGCATCAGCGCGAAGACGTCGGAGTCGAGCCGCAACATCCGGAGCTATGCGCGCGTTGCGTGGAAAACGTCGATGGCGATGGTGAGATGCGTCGCTTTGCGTAATCAATAGGGCACAAATAATGCTGCGTTATAGTTGGTGGGCCGTTGCGGTGATCGTCATCGACCAGATCACGAAGTATTGGGCCGTCCGAGAACTCGCAATGCAGCCGCCGATCGATCTGCTGCCGTTCTTCAGTCTGACCCTGGTATTTAATACCGGCGCGGCATTCGGTTTATTGTCCGATAGCGGCGGTTGGCAGAACGTGTTCTTTATCGTAGTGGCGGTAGTGATTTCAATCGTTATTATCGTGAATCTATACCGAATGCAGCATCGTCAGGTGCAATCCGCCATCGCGCTAAGTCTCATACTCGGCGGTGCGCTCGGTAATGTGATCGACCGGGCTTGGCGTGGTTATGTGGTGGATTTTGTCGACCTGTATTATCAGGTCTGGCATTGGCCCGCGTTCAACGTTGCCGACGCGGCCATCACGGTCGGCGCGATCTTGTTGATTATCGACTCGATGGGTATCCGTTTGTTCGGGCCACCGATCATCGACGATCCGGATTGGTAAAAAACCGGGGTCAGAGTCATGACTCTGATCCCGGTTTTTATATCGGTCTACCGATCCGTCCAGGAATAACCGTACGACCCGTTGTTGGCTTTGTCCCAGGTTTTGACGCCGATGCCGTTCA
Organism: Gammaproteobacteria bacterium; assembly: GCA_029862885.1. Lineage (GTDB taxonomy): Bacteria > Pseudomonadota > Gammaproteobacteria > Arenicellales > JAOTWM01 > JAOTWM01. Next base: position 3,160 of record JAOTWM010000450.1, on the reverse strand, counting down.
GGCGAAGATTGCCGTCACCGAGTTGGGCGTTTTTCGCAGTCGCCTGTAGCGTATAGCCGACGGTGGTGCTTAGGGCAACCACGCCCAGGTCGTAGTATCCGCCTTCCGTCTCCGACCGATACGCGAGCTTGTTATTCGGATCCGTAATATCAATGGCCGGAGCGTAGGATAAGGTCTCAGCGAAGAACTTTTCCTGCAGATTGGCCAACTCGCTGAGCGCGACCTGGGCTTCGCTGCGCCGCGCGCGTTTGGTGTAATCCTGGTAGCTGGGTACGGCGATCGCCGCCAGCGCGGCGATCACCGTTACTATTATCATTAACTCAATGATGGTAAATCCGCTGTGTTTCATGATCGCATGTTTCATCGTCATCTAGTCCATATACCAGAAGGTTGTGAAGCGCGGCAGCTCGCTGTCGAGCGGCGGTGCTGCGGTACCACCGCTGACACCAACCAGGCCGGTGACGCCGCCTTCGCGGATGACCACCACGAGTTCAGACGGGATACCGCCGCCCAGGTCAATCGACCGGTCGGCGTCGGTGGGGTCGCCACCGCTCTCGTCGAAATCCACCATGGCCGTCGCCTTCAGAAGGTTTAGGCCATACAGCCTGCCTAAGCCTTCGCGCGCGGTACAGGTTTGTAATGCGGTTTGGTCGTTGGCCGGTACATAGGTCGTTGCGAAGATCGTCTCGTCGAAGATCACCGGCCGGGCGAGGCCTTTCTCGCCGATCCATGTCGAATTGCCGGCCGGGGTGGTGATCGCGGTATCTTCTTCAAGATCGATATACCAACCCGTGGAATCGATCAACGCAGCCACGGCGGTCGGGAACGACGCTGAAGTTTCGTCTTGCAACACATTGTCGGTCGCGTCGAACAGATCGCTTTCATCGAGCGGTGCCGCACAGGTACTGAGGGAACCACCGCTCACGCATTGCGGGTAGTTGGTACCGTTGACCGTGTCGGCCACAAGATAATCGCGGAACACGTAGAGGCGTTGGTGTACGGCCTCGACCGGCGTAGCGGGTGTTGCCACCCCTTCGGTCTGTTGGTCCAGCGGATCCGCCCGGTCGCCGCTCACGATGGTCACGATGTCGTATTCCGCGGTGACCGAGAAGTTATTGTCGCGGACCTGTGCGACATCGGGCGCATGTAGGAACTTGCGCCGGTCCTGCACAGCTGTGCTGTTGCACGCCACGCGCGTGCCGGCCGCACAGGACACGTCCGCCAATTTGCCGACTGCCGTTCCACCGGTTTGGTTGCCAGAAACCTTATCGAGCTGATCGCCCAGATCGACGCGCCACACCTGGCCGCCCGTGTCGCCGAAGTAGAGACGGTCGGTCTCGCCGTCGGCATTCGAGTCCAGTAGCGCGAGATCGGTTGGAATACTGAATTCCATGTCGGGCACCACCAGATCGTAGGTGCCGGTGGCAGCCGTGCCGCCGATCGACACGATCTTGTCGCCGGTCGTGGGATCGACGATATATAGGCCGTTACCCTTGGTATCGGGGCCGTTGCCGTTCGGATCGTTGATAGTCGTGTCCTGATTGGTGTCGTAACCGCCACCGAATATCAACACCGCCGAGCTTTCGGAATCGCCCGCGAAGGTGCAACTGTTGCACTTCACGCGGATGTCGGTGACCTGCGGATTCGACCAGGTAAAACCGAGGTCTTCGAAGCCCGCATCGACGCCGCCCCGGATCACCCACAGCAGTTTCGGAGCGAACTGGTCGGTGCGCGCGCGGTCACCCGCCTGGTTTTGCGCATCGGTTGGGGTCACGTCGAACGCGTAGATATTACGGCCGCCGCGGCGCATGCTGATGTACATGTACATGTGTTCGGGATCGCCGGTGATCGGATCGGTGTAGCTCGGATCGATTATGCCGTCGCCGTTAATGTCGTTGACCCAGAACTGCGGTGTGCCGTCCATACCGTAGATATGGCTGCCCTCTGCGTTCTGTGCCAGCGCATACTGGTTGCCCAGCAGTTCTTGCGGCATAAACGCCCATTCTTCCTGGCCGTTGAGGTCGTTGATCATGCGCACCACACCGTCATTGGTGGCGGCGAATAATTTGATTACGGGCTTGTCCGGATCGGAATCGCCTAGGCCGTCGGGCTCGAAGCCGAAGGTCACGGCCACCGGGCGCGCGTGCAGCGGATCGGCAAACGCCCAGCGTTGTTCGGTGCTATCGCCGTCGTCGTCTTCGTCGAACACATCCACGCCGAGCAGCCAGTCGATCTGCTGTACGACCTCGGTCGAAGTCGCGGCCGGAAGCATGCCGAGCAAGGTCGGGTCGGCTACCGCGGTGTCGTGAAAATTATCGCCACTGGTCGCCGTGACCGGAAAGCTCGAGAGCGCGACCGGAAACGTCATCGTGGTGTAATCGCCAATGACGGAATAATAGTTGCGCACGCTCGCGTCCGGTATCTGTCCGCCCGCGCCGCCGGAGGTGACGTCGCCGCCGTCCTGGATGGTATCCCAATAACTCACGGCATCGTTTTTGATGCGCAACGTGACCGGGTCGATAATCGGGTTGTTATTCACGTCGATAATCTCACCGAACTCACAGACGTTGGCCGCGTCCTGGTCCTGATCGCAGAGCTGGAATTTTTTCACGTTGCCGTTCCAGCGCGTCGTAGTGCTGGGCGAGAACAACGCAAAGTACACCTCGTCGCGGTTGAACAGCTTGTTAAACGCGTTGACCGACAAGGTTGGCGCCGAAAACGAACTTGTCGCGGAGTGGATCGATACGATCACGTTCCGGATTGCGGTCACGATCGACGACGTCTCGTTGCCGTTGGTATAAATACCGTTGCCTTTATCGGCCGTGTCCATCAACAACGTTTCCTCGAGCGAACCGCCCGCGATGCCGATGCCAACGGTATAAGTCACCGCACGCTGAATGCCGTCCAGTCCGGAATACAGATCGTTGTCGTACATGTATTCGGCGAGTTCATCCAATGGGCTGTCGCCGAAATTCGTGTCGATGTCCCGGCCCGTGTCCGCCGGGTTCGCGGTCAGCAATGCAAGCTTGCTGTTCGCGTCGCCGTCGAAATCGGTCACCGCGTGCGCGCCGTCCGTCACGAGTATGATGTACGCCTGCTGGCATTCGATGAGAAACGGCGAGACATAGCTGCCGAGACCGTCTTCCGCCGTGGCATCGCG
>JAOTWM010000449.1 GCA_029862885.1 Gammaproteobacteria bacterium | reverse complement strand
AATTTCGACACCCAGTAATATATTAAAGGTCCGGGAGTCCACATAGGTCAGGTAATGCGCAAACATCGCTCCCGCGACACCTGCAATCATCGCCCCTAAACCAAACGCCAGCAATTTGATGCGCACCACATCGATGCCCATCACCTCCGCAGCTTCCTCGTCCTCGTGAATCGATACCATCGCTCGCCCTAGACTTGAGCGCTCCAACCGCGACAGAAAAATTAATAGCAGCCCGATCGTGCCGTACACATAGAAAATCGTCTGCTCCTGGTAAGGAATGCCCTGAAAACCATCGTGAGCACCCGTATAGCTCCAGGTCAACGCGATCACCTGTACGATCTGCGCAAAACCCAAGGTCAGTAACAACAAATAAATGCCGCGGATGCGTAACGCAGGGAAACCGACACAGACGCCGATCAGCCCCGTCATGACCGCGCCGAATACCAAAGCGACCGGGTAAGGCAACCCAAACTTGACCGTGACTATGCCGGCCGCATAAGCCCCGACCCCCATAAATCCGGCTTGGCCTAGCGAGACCTGACCGGTCTTGAACGGCACGTAGAAACTCAGCGCCGCAATCACGTGGATCCCGGTAAATACCAGCAGCGATTCAACAAATGCGTCAAACATTGGCGCTATACACTGCTGTTATTGGATCGTGAGCAGGAATTGCTAATCGCCGACTACGCGGGTGCCAAACAGCCCGGTCGGTTTGTACAGCAATATGAGAATAAGAATGACGAACGTGAACAGATCCCGCAGCGAGGTGCCGAGATAAGCAGCAGAAAGTATCTCCACCATGCCGAGAATAAATCCCGCTACCATCGCGCCCATAATATTGCCCAATCCTCCCAGCAACATACACACCAATGCGGCCACCGCGACTTCTAATCCCATGAATGGCGAGATGGCGCTGTTCTTAATGCCATCCAATACACCGGCCGCGCCGGCCAGGCACGACGCCACCACGAATGTAAACAATACCGTGCGTCCAACATTAACCCCCAACAACGCCGCGGTCTCGTGGCTTTCCGCCACCGCCCGGATAGCGCGCCCCATTTTGCTACGATCGATAAACAGCCACAACACCACCATGAACACGATCGACATCACGAGCGTAAATATCTGCACCGAACTGATGGTTAAGCCCGCAATGTTATAAATGACCGGGTCCATCGTCTCCGGGAACCCTTGATTTTCGCCGCCAAACAGGGTGATCGCCAAGTTTTGTATAACCAACGTCGCGCCAATTGTACTGATCAGCGGGGCCAACGGATATTTGTTGCTGACGGGCCGTACCGCGATAAGTGCGACCAGCAGACCCACCACTCCGGTACCCAACATAGCACCCACAATTGCAATGTAGATGTTGACTCCTGACCAGGCCAACACAATATGCAAACCGATGAACGCGCCCATCATAAACACTTCGCCATGGGCAAAATGCAGCAACCGCAATACGCCGAATATCAACGTATATCCGATTGCGACCAGGGCATAAGATGCCCCCAACATCAGGCCGTTAATGAGCTGTTGCGTAAACAATTACACTCCCACCGTTCTTTGTGGTGCCGCTATCCGCCAGTTGCGGCGGAATGATCTTTGTGGTCAACCCCAGCCGCCGAAGACTCGAGGACCTGGTCCAACTCGTATCGATTCAAGACATCGTCCACCAAGCTCAGCGCGTTGGCCCAATCGTAGGTGCGTGCACTGTGACCACGGGTGACGAATTGTGCCCCGGCATAAAACATCTCGTATTGTACGTGACGTGACGCGAATTCCGAACCGACCGCATCCCATGCCAGTTTCATAAATTTTACGCGTTCCGCGGGCGCCATCACCGGCGACTGCTGAGTCTTATTGATGACATCGCGCACCTCTGGCGTGGCGAAATCCTGCACCGACGATGGCAACATAATCAAACTCCCACCGGCCAATTCACGGATGGCGTTGATCACCTTCGGGTACAACTCCTGCGTTAACACCTGGGCTGCGTACATGATATGGCGATTCGGAATCCAGTGCTTACCGTAATGCGTACCGCTCGCTTCCATGCCGTATACCATGCCCTCCACCATCGCGGCCTGCGCCGCGAGCTGGCCCAGCTGCTGCACAATTTGCGGCATCTTATTGGTACCGATCACTTCGGTAAGACGCCGCGCGATGCCCACGAGGAATTGCATCTTCACGAGCAGGCGTATCTGCGCCTGATAGTTTTGGTATAAATGCCCGGCCGTGTCCTGGAATTGAGCACGGCACGTATCCGTATCTTTGTAGACGAACACGCGCTCCCACGGCACCTTAACATCGTCGAAATACATCAGTGCGTCGTTTTCGTCGAGCTCGTACGACAGCGGGTTGTCAAACTGTGACTGTGCCGATTCCTCATAGGATTTGCGGGACAATACCTTGAGCCCAGGAGTATCCATCGGTACCGCAAACGACAACGCGTAGCGCTCTTCTCCCGGACGCAATGGCTGGAGATTAGCGACAAACACCTCGTTAGCCATAATGGAGCTCGTGCCCAACATTTTTGCGCCACGCACGGTGATGCCTTGTGCATCTTCGTCCACCACCCCCGCCACCAAGAACTCGTCGTCTTGCTCGCCCCACGCCTTGGAGCGGTCCGCCTGTGGATTAATGATGACGTACGTTAAAAACAAGTCGTTATCGCGCGCGTACGCAAAATAATCCAGCATCGCCTGAGCGCGCTCGCGGCCGTGGCGTTCGAAGACATCGATGCCGATCACCTGCCCCGCCAGCGCCGACGCCACATGATCCGGTGAACGGCCGAGAAATCCGCCGTGGGTCCGCTGCCATGCTACCAATGCCTCGCGCCGCCGCACCATTTCATCTAAATCGGTGGGCAACAACCAACAGCGATTCACACGTTTGCCACTCGTGGGCGAGGCGAACGTGAGCAGTTCGATATTTTCGGCTGCGGCTTGAAAGTCATACAACGCGGCCGCCCGCCGCACGGTATTCTTGTAGGCAGGGTGCGTCGTGACATCGCCCACCAACTCACCATTCAGAAACACCTGTCGGCCGTCGCGCAGACTCGCGATGTGATCAGCGCCGGTCTTCACTTCAGTCACCACAATTCACCTCCTTCGAGCATGCATCAATCGGCAGTCCTAGGGTAATCAGCAACAATGGTGTACCCCTTCCTCCTTGAATTGCTGCAACACCTTGTTTTTGGTAATTCGTAACTGTCGCGTCGGAGGCGGCGTATTGCGACTCTTGCCGATAAACCGCGGTATGCCATTGGAAAATACCGCCGCGACCGCCGGTATATCGCCATTGCGCATGGCTGCCAGTGCGTCAGATTGGGTACAACCCTGAGATGCATCGATCAACGTCACATCGGCCGCCATATCGGGTTTCAACAAGCCGGCATCGAGATCGTAAACGCGAGTGCAGTTGCCGGTAGCAGTCGCAATAATTCGTTCCGGCTCCACCTCAGTCAATGTCGACATTTCGGTCAGCGACTTGATTACGCCCAACGGCATCACACCGGTGCCCGTTGGGGTATCGCTCGATATCAGCACCCGGTCGAACTGATCGTTCGCTTCCGCCAAGCGAATGGTCAGCGCCGCACTGCGAATATTTCCTGCCTGCGCAATCTGTAGCGCCATCGTAGATTCTTTCACGACCCGCTCGAGACCTGCGTCGGACAACGCGACCGGTCCGCCATTGCAATGTCCCGCAATGTCGGGCTGCATCGTGATCAAGTCGTCCGCAGTGATCGGCGCAGACCCCGGTATCGATGCGCCGCCGGTGTGGCACATCACCTTAAAACCGTGTCGTTGCGCGCTGCGCACGATCGGCGTGACATCCACCGGTTTTGCGAACGCGCCAAATCCGACTTTCGCCAACCATACGCCTTCCGCCGCCAACGATTCAAAATGCGCATCGGCAAGACCGGGCTCCATAATTACAGATCCTGCGTAAACACGCATCCCGCCGGGCCGATAGGTCTGGAAACAACGTTGCGCGGCTAACGCAAGCGCCGCAATTCCGGCCGGGTCGACCGGGCGGCCCGGCACGTGAATCTCACTCGCGGAAATACATGACGTGATGCCACCGTGTAAGTAACTTTCCAGAAATCCAACGGTTTTCTGCCGCGGCGTATAGTCGCCGAAAGTAATGTGCACATGGGAATCGATAATCCCCGGAATCGCGGTCATACCACCCGCGTCCACCACCAAATCGGCGCTATCGATATCACCCGACGCGACCGTGCCAATGCTACCGAGGCGGCCGTTGTCCATGACCAGCGCATCACCATCGATAAATGGCTGTCGCCAATCCCCGCTGATCATAGTCCCAATATTGGTCAGTACGACTTTCATCGGCGTGTCTGCGCGTCGCTTATATAGTTTCCGCTCAGGTAACGGACCTCAATCAATCATCGACCCAGAAGTTTATCGCAAGTTGCCGGCGATGATCCCACAAC
>JAOTWM010000448.1 GCA_029862885.1 Gammaproteobacteria bacterium | reverse complement strand
CTTGCAGCGATTGTGCGGCCTTCCATGCCAGAGCATGCTCACGGCCGCCACCGCCGACCACCAAGATTCTCTTATGTGCCCGACTCACGACTCAGTGCATCTGCCCAATTTTCCCGAGCTAGTGTCGGAAATGGCGCATCGCCGTAAAGGCCATCGCAATATTGTGTTCATTGGCAGCAGCGATCACTTCGTCATCGCGCATCGAGCCCCCTGGTTGTATGATGGCGGCAATACCAACCTCAGCCGCCGCGTCGATCGCGTCGCGAAAGGGAAAGAACGCATCGGACGCCAACACCGAACCATCGATCCGCAGGCCTTCGTCATTGGCCTTAATGGCAGCAATTCGTGCCGAGTAGACGCGACTCATTTGGCCCGCCCCAATGCCGATGGTCTGCCCATCTTGAGCGTAGACGATTGCGTTGGACTTCACGTACTTCGCAACGCGCCAAGCGAACCACAGATCGCGTAATTGCTGATCGTCCGGCTCACGGTGCGTCACGATTTTCAGCTCACCGACACTGCTTAACGCGGCATCACGATCTTGTACCAATAATCCACCCAATACTCGTTTGAAATCCATAGTCGCACCAAGGGGCGCACCGAGCGTTGCAGTCTGTAGGGCGCGTACATTAGGTTTCTCGGCAAGCGCATCCCGCGCGTTGTCGTCGAAACCGGGCGCAATCAATACTTCTACAAACTGCCGGTCGAGAATCGTCTTAACGGTATGTCCGTCCAATTGCCGATTAAAGGCGATGATCCCGCCAAAAGCCGAAGTCGGATCGGTAGCGTAGGCTCTATCGTACGCCGTCAGACTATCGTCGCCGATTGCAACACCACATGGATTCGCGTGTTTGACGATTACACAGGCATCCGACTCAAACTCGCAGACACACTGCAACGCCGCGTCAGCATCGGCAACGTTGTTGTACGATAAGGCTTTGCCCTGCAGTAATTCTGCGCTCGCGATGCTAACGAGACCAGTATCGGCAGCTATCGCGTCGGCATAAAACGCTGCTTGCTGATGGGGATTCTCCCCATACCGCATCGCACTGATCTTTTCGAATTGCAGGCTGAGCACATCGGGCAGTCCGTTATTCGGCGTACCGTCTCGTATCGCGCTCAAGTAGTTGGCAATGATGCCGTCGTAACGCGCCGTATAGGCGAAAGCGCGGCATGCCAAGCGAAACCGCGTAGCGGCAGATACTGCGGCTTCGGACTCGAACTCGTCGAGAACCGCGGCATAATCCTGCGGTTGCACCAGCACGGTAATATCACGATGATTTTTCGCTGCGGCGCGTAACATCGCGGGGCCACCGATATCGATATTCTCAATCGCATTGTCGATAGTACAATCGGGCGCCGCCACGGTTTGTTCGAACGGATAGAGATTAACTACGACCAAATCGATGGGCTTTATCGAATGCTTTTGCATCGCGGCATCATCGATGCCGCGGCGCCCGAGAATACCGCCGTGGACAAGCGGATGTAGCGTTTTCACGCGGCCATCCATAAGCTCCGGAAATCCGGTATAGTCCGACACTTCGGTGACCGAGACGCCGTTTTCGGCCAGCAACTTCGCGGTACCGCCGGTCGATAGCAGTTCGACATTTAACGCCTGCAAACGGCGGCCCAGATCTACAACTCCGTTTTTGTCGGATACGCTTATTAACGCGCGCCGTATCGGCGTAGAACCGGAATTTTGCGCCGCGGTTTGAGTTACCGACACCATGTGCTCATACCCTCAGAAATTTTAACCGATTGGAAGTTGTCCGCCGCATAGGAGTTTGCTGTTCTTGTTAAGGATACTCAGATCAATTCCTGACCCATTGCCGTGATTACAGCACGCCACGCCATCGCGTCGCAGCCAAAGCACGTGTGGCCGGCTCAATCGAGCCCGTAGTATTCCAGCTTCTTACGCAAGGTATTGCGATTTATTCCTAACATTTTGGCTGCACGCGTCTGGTTTTGATCCGCGTGCTCCATTACCGAGTCCAATAACGGCCGCTCGATTTCTCCAATTACCATGCTGTAAATCCCAGTCGGCTGTTCGCCGTTCATATCGGCGAAATAGCGCTTTAGCGTTCGCGTCACGCATACCCCCAATGGGCCTGTGGCATTTTTCTTTGATTTTCTCATGCGGCCATACGCGTGTCGCATTCGAGTGCGTCGAAAAATCGTCCTACTAAACCGAGTTGCGCGTCGGGGGTTAGCGCGCGATTGACATCATGCCGGAGTGTGCAACCGCCGGGTAAAGCCCCGACATACCACGACACATGTTTGCGGGCCACGCGTACGCCGGTGTAGTCGCCATAGAAATCGTATAACGAATCCAGATGCCGGTGCACGACATCGTACATCCGCCGCGGTGACGGATCCGCAAGTCGCTCACCGGTAGCCAGAAAATGCGCGATCTGGCCATATAACCACGGTCGACCCTGACCGGCGCGCCCAATCATAATTGCATCGACACCGGTGGTCGCGAGCACTTCGCGGGCGCGCTCCGCAGAGTCGATATCACCGTTGGCAATGACTGGAATATTCACGGACTGCTTGATGCGCTTCACCGTTTCGAATTCGGCGTCGCCGACAAACCTACAGGCACGCGTGCGCCCATGTACTGTTATCGCTTGAATACCCGCGGCTTCGGCAATTCGGGCAATATGCGGGCCATTTCGGTGTTGCATATCCCAGCCGCTGCGAATTTTCAATGTTACCGGCACGTCTACCGAGGCCACCACGGCATCGAGAATTCGCTCCACCAATGCTTCATCCTGAAGTAACGCCGAACCCGCGAGTTTGTTGCATACTTTCTTCGCCGGACAACCCATGTTGATGTCGATGATCTGCGCGCCCCGATCTACGTTATAGCGCGCCGCCATGGACATCATGATCGGGTCGGCGCCAACTATCTGCACCGACTTCGGCTCCAATTCACCGCTATGGTCCGTGCGGCGAGTCGATTTCTTACTGTCCCAGAGCCGGTGATCCGACGCCACCATTTCCGACACCGCCATACCGGCACCTAACGACATACAAAGTTGCCGAAACGGTCGATCGGTGACACCTGCCATCGGTGCTACGAGTACGTTGTTGTCTATTCGCCGCGAACCGATTTGCATAAAACCCATTTCTCAATAGCTGGACCGACTGATACGACCTTGTAAGAAAGTCCGATACAAGCAACGCCGTGAGGGCTCGCGCAATATTGCTTTCTTCCTAGCCGCCGGGACAACAGTCTACGCGAGAATGACAGCGGCGGACGCAAGATGATAACTCCGAAGTAAGATTCGGAAAAGTACCAACAGATAAACGGAGTAATTTTCTTGCGCGGAGTATTATTGCGCTGAAATCAATTCGACTTCATAGCCCACCGCGGTTTCGTCCGGCCTCACGAGGTCGAGTGCGAATGCCTCGGCAGTATTGGGATCTAGTAATCGCGTCTCCACATCCGCGGCATGCAGATATTGTTCAGGACGATACGTACGCCGCCCCACGACGGATCCGGAACGGTCGGTCAACGATACTTGAAGTGCCGGAAACGGTTGAGCAAATTCTGCGCGATTAACTAGGCTAATACTAACCCGTAACGCACCGGGACTGTCGGGGTGTGGATTCACTCGCGCTTCGGCAAGGTCGATCTGATCTACATCTACCGGCGCCGGCAACGTGCAGGCCGCATGCTTGCAAAACTCCGTTAACGCCGGTCGCAAGCTCGGCCATTGCGCCAGAGTATCGAGATGAACCGAGCGTATTTGCCAAAACAATGCGCCGATCAACGCGATAGCTGCGATGCCGGCAGCAATCGACGTGGCCACTGACCGCCACCTTCGCCGTTTTGCCGGGCGCGGGCGCATAGAGACAGCGGCCGGCAACCCGGCGCCGTTGCCGGGTCGGCGCCATACAACACGGGTATTCCCCTGGTATGGCGCCGCCGTTGGTTGCTCCACCGTCGAGAAATCCAATTCGCCTTGGCCCGGCGAGCTGAACGCATCCAGCACGATTTCCTCAACGTCGGCGAAAGCAGACGGTATTTCCTCGCGAGTGGTTGTGATCTCGACGTCCGCAGGATTCGTAGTCGCGTCACTCGAAGCGGCAGCGACCACCGAATCGGCATCCGTGGAAGATGCTTGAGCGACAGTGAGCATCGACTCCTCGGTAGAGAGACCTGCAGACTCGATATGTAGTGCATCGGCAAAGCCAAAATCGTTGGCCTCGTTCGATATCGCGTCGATCGCTACCGCGCTAGCATCAGCTAACTCAGGATTAGTGTCCGAATCAACCTCGATCGCCGGTTCTTCGGTATTTGGATCACTAAGATCTTGTTCACCGGCACTCTCCGCTGACTCATCGAAGTTAAATTCCCCGTCCGCGGCATCTCTCGATATCCCAATATCAGAGTCGGCTTCGACTGCGGTCGGTTCACGATCGGATTCCTCGACTTCGGCCTCCGGCCCGGTCGCCGCTTCGACA
>JAOTWM010000447.1 GCA_029862885.1 Gammaproteobacteria bacterium | reverse complement strand
CGTCGTGAAATTGGGCGTATCGCTGGGAGTTGTAATCGGCGGCGGCAATTTTTTTCGCGGCGCGGCCGCCGCTTTAGCGCAACAGGATCGAATCAACGCCGATTATATCGGTATGCTGGCGACGGTTATGAATGCTTTGGCGCTACAACAGGCGCTCGTCGCTACGGATACCCCGGCTTACGCTCAGTCGGCGCTCGCGATTCCGTCGGTCATCGACCCGTACGGACGGGCACGGGCCCTGGAATATCTTGCACAGGGCCGAGTCGTGATCTTCGCGGCCGGCACCGGTAACCCGCTGTTTACAACGGATTCCGCCGCCAGCTTGCGGGCGATCGAGATTAACGCCGACATCGTGCTGAAAGCTACAAAAGTGGACGGCGTGTTTAGCGCCGATCCCGCTAACCACCCCGATGCCGAGCGGTTCGATGAAATTAGCTACGAGCAGGTACTGACCCAGCGCCTTAGGGTTATGGATGCGACCGCGGTGATCCTATGCCGTGAGCACGATCTACCGATTCGTGTATTCGATATGACGGTGCCGGGGGGACTGAAGCGTATTGTTTGCGGCGCCAATGTCGGTACACTCATTCATGGCGATAGCGGCGGTGCCAATCGCCGTGACTAGCATTCGACCAATGTGGAGTTAGGCAAATGTTAAAAACCATCGAACAAGACGCCGAATCTCGGATGGGAAAGAGTATTGAGGCGCTGCGCAGTGAGCTATCAAAACTGCGTACCGGTCGCGCGAATACCGTTATATTGGAACACCTGCGGGTCGAGTATTACGGCACTCCGACTCCTATCGATCAAGTGGCGACGGTCAGTGTGATGGACGCCCGAACGTTATCGGTATCGCCCTGGGAAAAGAGCATGATACCGGTGCTGGAGAAGGCCATAATGGAATCTGATCTGGGCCTGAATCCGGTTACGTCGGGTGAAACCATCCGTATACCTGTCCCGGCCTTGACGGAAGAGCGCAGAAAAGAGATGAGCAAGCTGGTTCGCGCCGAGGGCGAAAACGCGAAAATCGCGATTCGTAATATTCGTCGAGATGCGAATAATCATATGCGCGAATTTCTAAAGGAAAAAGAAATTACTGAGGATGAAGAGAAACACGGGCATGATCGGGTACAAGGCATTACCGATTCGTTCGTAAAGAAAATCGATGAGTTAGTGGCCGCTAAAGAGCAAGAAATCATGGAAGTATGATCGGGACGCGCGGATGGAGAATGACGACCTAAGGCTTGTGCCTACCCCGGTTGCTGCGGCGCCAATAGACACCGATCTGCCGCAGCATATTGCGGTCATTATGGACGGCAATGGGCGTTGGGCGACGCGCAACGGTCTACCGCGCGTTGCCGGACACCGGCGCGGCGTCGATGCGGTAAAGGCGCTCGTCGAGAATTGCGCTCGGCGTAAGATTCCCTATCTCACATTATTCGCGTTCAGTAGTGAAAACTGGAAACGCCCGAGTGCCGAAGTGAAGCTACTACTGGAATTGTTGACTTCGGTTCTTGAGAGCGAAGTTCGCAAGTTGCACGAGAATGATGTTTGCCTGCGAATAATCGGAAATTTGAGTCGGTTCAGTCCGCGTGTACGGCTACTGATTCGAAACGCGCAGGAGTTGACTCGTTCCAATTCGTCATTGAATTTGACCGTCGCCGTCAATTACGGAGGTCGCTGGGACGTTACCCAAGCGTGTCGCCAGATCGCTCAACAGGTCGCCCATGGTGATATTGACCCGGCGGCGATTAGTAAGGATACCGTGGCTCGCCACATGAGTACCAGCGAGCTGCCCGAGCCCGATTTGTTCATTCGTACCGGCGGTGAGCGTCGAATTAGCAACTTTTTGTTGTGGCAAATGGCCTATACCGAACTGTATTTTACCGACACGTTGTGGCCGGATTTCACCGACGATGATCTCGCGAAGGCCATCGAATCCTTTGCCCACCGCCAGCGGCGTTTTGGTCAGACCAGTGAGCAGGTGACAGCGGCCCACCGGGCCCAAAATGCTTAAGCAGCGAGTTGCAACCGCTTTAATTCTGGCACCGTCGTTTCTCGTCGTATTATTTGTCCTTCCGAGCAATTATTTCTCACTGGCAATAGGCCTGGTCTGCTTGCTCGCACTGTGGGAGTGGTTCGGTCTGTGTGTTCCGCATAATCTTCAGCAGCGTTGGGTCGGGTTGGGGTTATTTGTAGGATTATGCGTCGCTCTCACCCTCTGGTCGCCGCCAGCCTTGGGAATATTGTTGGCTGGCAGCTTGTGGTGGGTCTGGAGCGGGCATCGACTACGGCGCGAGCAAACACTCGCCGATCCACCCAACGTCTTGCGGTGTGCGTTGCAGGGGTTTATTGCAGTTTGGGCCGCATGGTGGTCGCTGAGCTACTTGCATATTGCGGCCGGTGCCGGCATCGTATTTCACGTATTTGCGTTGGTCTGGCTCGCAGATATCGGTGCTTATTTTGCCGGGCGCCGATACGGACGACGTAAGATTGCGCCACGGATAAGCCCGGGAAAGACCCTGGAGGGGCTGGTGGGAGGGCTGGTCTGCGCAAGCGCCTATGCGTTGATAAGTGGTCTGTGGATACTCGAGTTTCGGGGCTTTGCTCTGATGTCCTGGTGGGTATTAGCGATCCTGGTCGCGTTGAGTTCGGTGTTGGGTGATTTGGTCGAGAGTCAACTTAAGCGCCGAGCCGGAGTCAAAGATAGCGGCTCTTTACTGCCCGGGCACGGGGGTGTGCTGGATCGTGTGGACAGTATTCTCGCGGCCGCACCGATCTATGGATTGGGCTGGCTGGTCATGGTGGCAGGTGCACGTACCGCCTAAGGGCGGTTTTTTAGGTGCTATTGGAACCCCCGGTGTGTCTATTGTTTCGGGAATTACAGGACTTATTAATTTTTTAATATCAATGTTATATACACAGTAGTTCGAACTTAGGTTAGGAACCTCCGCAAAGGTCATTACCGATCTATTTGGGTTCAAAATAATCAATCTGCGTGTTGCGAAAGGCAAGCAATAGCTGGGCTATTACTTGCCTTCCACGCCTTGATCTTGATCATCGTGAATCCCAGCTTGATTCGCCCAGACTTATGCAGAGGTTCCTTTATGTAGTTTATCGATACGCCAGGTACGATTGAGAAGCGTAATCGGAAAGGTAATAATCCGCGCATGGGACAATTTGGGTACAGCATAGTTGGATTTATATTAGCCATCGCAATTCTGGTGGCGATCCACGAGTTCGGCCATTATTGGGTGGCGCGGCGCCTCGGAGTGAAAGTTCTCCGGTTCTCGATTGGTTTTGGCAAGCCGCTGTGGACGCGACGTGGCGGCGTCGACGACGTCGAGTACGTAGTGGGGGCGATTCCACTGGGTGGATACGTGAAGATGCTCGATGAGAACGAAGCCGAGGTCGCACCCCATGAACTGCACCGCGCTTTCAATCGGCAAGGCCTATTGACTCGTGCCGCAATTGTCCTCGCTGGGCCACTTTTTAACTTCCTTTTCGCGATCGTCGCTTACTGGGCCGTATTCGTAATAGGTGTCGATGGCATCCGCCCGCTCGTTGGGTCGGTGGTGGCCGGCTCGGTGGCGGCGCAAAGTGGCATCCAAGCCGGCGACGAAATTATTGAAATCGACGGTAGACCGAACCGGAGTTGGGACGAGCACCGCTTGTATTTGTTCAACGAGGGTTTGCAACAGAACAAGGTCCCAATTGTGGTGGTCGACGCCGAGGGCCAAAAACGAGCCCTGGAGCTTGATCTTAGCGGGGTCGAAGCCCGTGCTATCGATCGGGCATGGATCGAGAATGGGTTGGGTTTACAGGCCTACTTGCCGCCAATACCGGCCGTTATCGGTGAGGTGGTGGCGAATGCACCAGGGGCGATGGCTGGACTGCAGAGCGGCGATCGAATCCTGCGTCTTGCAGGGCAACCGGTCGAGTCGTGGTCCGATGTGGTGACTATTGTCCAGGCCCGGCCCGAACAATCGTTTTCCGCCGACGTCGAGCGGCAAGGCCAGGTATTGACGTTATCGATCACGCCGAATCGCATCGTCGAAAATGGTCGTGACATCGGTAGAATTGAGGTCGGCCCAATGCGCTATGAATTTCCTAAGGAACTGCGGGTTCGGGTTGGCTTCGGGCCGTTGGAGGCGATTTGGCAAGGCGTCGATACGACTTGGACAATGTCCGCACTCACGGTGCGGATGTTGATAAAAATGGTTCAGCTTGAGGTGTCGACCAAAAACATTAGCGGACCCATCACGATCGCACACTATGCTGGGCAGACGGTGCAAGTGGGTGTCGATCGGTTTTTGCTGTTCTTGGCCATCATCAGTATCAGTCTCGGAATCTTGAATTTGTTGCCAATACCGGTATTAGACGGCGGACACTTGCTATATTACATCGCCGAGGCGATAACTGGCGGTCCGTTGCCGAAATCGGTACTGTTATGGGGACAACAAATCGGCATATT
>JAOTWM010000050.1 GCA_029862885.1 Gammaproteobacteria bacterium | reverse complement strand
CAAGCCCATCGTTGTAATCTGCATCTCGGTCTCCTTCTTCTTTCGTTGATGGAAGTAACACATCCCCATCATGGCGCATTACGACGCCGAATAATAAAGAGGGAGGAGACCATTACATCGGCCTACGATCCGGCCTACGACGTGAGAGATCGTTCCGGTAGGCCGGCTAGAGCCGAAGGCGAAAGCCGACGATCGATAAAGTGTTTCTGCCCTCGATGGGCGGCGTTCGGCATTGCCTCATTCCGCCGTGTGTGAGACTGCCTTTGATGCGATATATTGGAATCGCAGGGAGGGATGAGCGAGAGCGATCACCGCCGTTATTGACGTGGAGTAACGAGTGGACAAAAAGAGCGGTTATCGTTGCGGAAAGATTTTTACGTTAGATTCGCTGATCGAGTCGGAATTTGTCCCTAATTCGTATTCGGTTTTCTGAGCATTTATCATTATTTCGATCACATCGCGCAATTCGTGTTGTGCCCGCCATTCCAGACGCTGATTTGCACGGCTTGGATCGCCAACGGATTGCTCAATGTCGAGAGGACGCAATAGCGAGTCGTCGATGGTGACATGCTGGCGGTAATCGAGCCCGCATGCTTCAAATGCAAAATTAAGAAAGTCTTCAAGACTATAGGATTTACCCGTCGCGATGACGAAGTCCTCCGGGTTATCCTGCTGCAACATTTTCCAAGCTGCGTCCATGTGATCCTGCGCAAACCCCCAATCACGATGGATACTAATATTTCCCAAATGAAGAGTATTTCGATCGCCGGCGGCAATGCGACTCGCCGCAGAGACTATCTTGCTGGTCACAAAACTGGCTGGCCGCAGTGGCGACTCAAAATTTGAAAGTATCCCGGAGCAGGCGTACACACCATACGCCTCGCGATAGTTTCGTGTCTGGAGAAACGTAGCACTTTTGGCGACACCATATGGGCTTAACGGCGAGAGCGGTGAAAGTTCATTAATCCGTGACTTGGAGCGCCCGTACATTTCGATGGACGCCGCGTTAAAAAATCGAATGTCTCGGTCGATGCGGCGAATTCCATCGAGAATATTGACCGTACTCATAACTATATCTTCGGTTGTCTCTCCCGGCACCACAAATGATCGCGCGACCGATGACGGAGAGGCAAGATGATAGATCTCGTCCGGTCTGAGTCCATCGATGACATCTTCAACCCGACGGCGATTACGGTATTGCAGCGATAGGACTTCGACATCCGAAGCAATGCCTAAAAACTCCAAGCCCTTAAGGCTTGCGAGGCGACTATCTCTGGTGGTTCCGACGACCTTGTAGCCTCTGTTGATCAATAATTGCGACAGGTAGGCGCCTCCCTGTCCGGTGATACCGGTAACTAGGGCGGTCTTATTTTTCATGAGCGCAGATTTTGTACGATTTCGATCGGTTGGAGCATCAAATGTTGGCTAATTCCGTATATAGCCCGAATATCCGTTCGTTGGTGTGCTTGCGGTCGAATTTAGATTGTACCCGGTCCAGACCCCGCGCGGCCAGCGCTGCGGCAATTTCCGGTGTGTCGAGAATACGATTGATGGCATTGGCGAGTTCAACAGAATTTTCGGTGGCGACGGTCAATGCTTCGAGCCCGTCGCGTGCAACCCATGGGACGCCTGTCGATAGGTGAGTATTGACAATCGGAGTGCGGCACGCCATCGCTTCAAGTTGACACAATCCGAAGGCCTCGTTCGGCCAAATGGACGGCAAAACGAATACTTTGCATGCATGATAGAACGCCATTAGCGTCGAATCGGAAACTTCGCCAAGAAGATGAACCCGTCGTTCTATGCCGAGAGAATCGGCCTGTGCCCGTAACGCGTTGCTAAGAGGCCCATCGCCAATAATGACGAGGTCCGCGTCATTTCTAGTCATGGCCTCCAATAGATATCGAAGTCCCTTATAGGCGACCAGTCGACCGGTAAAAAGCACCATGCGCGGATAGCGTGCGCGAAGAGTGTCGATCTCGCGTTGAGTTGCCTCGCTGGGATTCTGCCAGAATTGCAAATCTATGCCATACGGAATAACACGGCACTTTTCTAGAAATGGCGCCAGATCATCGCAGAATTCGGTATGCCGAGGGCTGCCGACGATGATCGCATGGGCCCGCCGTAATGTCCTCGACAACATTGGTCTCAGCAGTTTTTTCATAATCCGCTGCTGAACGATTTCGCTGTGCCAGTGTAGAACAACGGGGATCCTTAGCTTCCAAAGATTGACGGCAACATCGGCAATGGGGAATGGCAGGTGGATATGTATGATGTCGGCTTGGCGCGCGTGGATATGCACCCATAGCGGCAACGTTGGAGCGAGAGGCATCGAGTTAAAATAGCCGACCGAAAAAACTTTGTGCACATCGGTGCCGTTAATCCGTAGTCGGTCTCCGAACCCTCGGTGAGTCGCTGCCAAAACTGTCGATTCGACGCGTCCGCGTAACCCTTCGATAATCGATTGGGCCGCCGTTATGCCGCCGCCACGAGTTGGGGTGTACTGTTTGTAGACATGCAATATACGCATCGGTATTAAGGCGCTATGTTGTCGCTATGAATAGTACCCATGGCAAGGGGTTGGGTGGATCGGTTCAGTTATCTGCTTACCCTGTCACCAAAACCATCACGAACCTGTTCAAATACCGCGATCGTTGCGCGGGCCGTCTTCTCCCAGCTATAACGTTGCGCTCGTGTGTGTCCTCGGGTGATAAGCAATTTACGCAGCACAGCGTCATTCAATATAGCATCCAATGCCTTAGCGAGCGCAGACGGATCATTCGCGTTGATCCCATACGCGGCATCGCCAGTTACTTCCGCCATCGCCCCGGAGTCGCTACAAATAACGGGGCAACCACAGGACATTGCCTCCAGAATAGGGAGTCCAAAGCCCTCGTAAAAACTCGAATATGCTAATGCAGAAGCGCCGCTATACAGTAAGGCAAGTTCCGCGTCCGGAAGGTGGCCGAGACAAATGATACGGCCTTCGAGATTGTTTCGTCGTATATCTTCTTCAATGTCCTTATTTAACCAACCAGCCCATCCTGCAATTACCAAATAACAATCGGTGCTGGCGTCGCGAAATGCCCGAACCAACCCTTGCAGGTTTTTTCGCGGCTCGCTGGTGGCGACGGAAAGGATGTACGGGTACTGGATGCCTTTATCGGCGAGATAATTATCGACTACACGTTGTGGTCTTTTATAGAAAACCTCGGCCGTCGCTAATGGTATAGCCGTAATTTTGTCGGGTGCTAATCCCAGTACTTCCACTATTTCGCTCCGCATGAATTCCGACAACGTAATGACATGATCAACCGCTCGCAAACGGCTATGGAAGTGGCGAGAAAAGTGTGCGACGCGATCAGTCGGGTGAAATTCCTTGTGTCTTAATAATGACAAATCATAGATCGTGAGGACTGTGGGAGCCGACAAACGGCAGCTCAGCGGAAACATCCCCGTTTCGTGATAGACGTCAGGGGAATATGCCTTGGCCGTCCTGTTGAGCCGGTGTTCCAGAAGTGAAAGCTTCGCCTCTCTCGCGATGTAACGTATCCACGGTGGCATACCGTGGCCCGCGACCGAGCCGGATTGGTCGGGCATTACATGGCTTAATTTACCATTGACAAAAAAATCGACCTTTGCCAACCTCATTCGTCGAATTGCCTCGTACAATTCTCGCGCGTAGCGGGCCGTACCCGTTAAAATACCCGATAGTGAGGTCGCATTGAGCAAAATTCGTAGGGGATGGACCTCAGTGGATGGCATGTTCGCCGTTATCTCAGAAGTTCTATGTCGCTTGTGGGCGCCACTTTTGGTTGGCGCCGAGCGATCGCATACAAGTTAAGTCGCAATCCTATGTCAATGCCTTTATCCATCAAAGCTCGATAATAGCCTATGCAAATTGCATACATAAGCATTCGCCCCGACATTCTCGAAGAAACGTTGGGATACGTCGCAGCCTTTATGCCGTTCGTAGATGAAATAATCATCGTCGCACCCAAACGGCTGTCTACCGATTTCAGCGCCTTCAAGGATCGTGCTGCTATTATAACGGACGAAGAAATACTTGGTGATGGATTCGAGAAATTCTCCGAACGTGATCATCAATTCAAAAACTATCTGCTACGGAATAGAATGGTTGCGCATCCGTCGATTCATGATGAGTTTATAATGTCCGATGATGACGCGCGGCCGCTAAAGTCGATTTCAGTGGAACAGTTCAAAGAAAATGGGGCATACAATTCGTACTACTTTTACGATTTATCCCAGTGGCGCTACGGTTTAGGCGATTTCGATGTCGGGCAACAAAATACATATCAGGCGCTCAAGTTTTTGGATCTTCCGAGTCTCTCTTTCGCGTCACATATGCCGCAAATAATTAATAAGGGTATATTTCTTGAGGCAGCCGAAAAATTGGAAAATATCGCTGCCAGATATCCGCTATGCGAATGGAGTACGTATTTTAACTATGCAACCTATCATTACCCCGATTTATTCCACGATCCGCGGCCGTTTCAGACGCTATGCTGGCCGGATTGCCCCGCATGCTGGCCGCACTATGTGCGACCGGATGGTTATGCATTCGAGAATTTTTCTGCCCATCTATATTGTTCTGGTCAGCCATTTGCAGGGATTGGTACAAGCTTTCAATCGCAATACGCAGATGAAATGGCTGTCGATAAGATAATGCGTTGGTACCGGTATGAACTCAACTCTCAGTCGCCGGAACTTGTCGGAAAAACTCGCGGGTTTCCAGCGGGGGCATGGAGGCGGTTGTTAATGGCGATTCTCGGCCCCATCAGAAAGCTGTACCGCTTGATCAGCTGGGAGGATCAGGCCCGCATAATAGAAATGACCGGTCGACTGGAGTCTCTTGGGCGGTCCATCAAGAGCAAAGACAAACAGTCGTCATAACTTCGGCAGTGATCCCAAGAAATATCTATGTCGACGTTGAAAATACATTAACAGTCTCGTTCATCAGCGGAATTCAACGGGTCGTTAAGGAGCTATTAGTACAGCTCGCGGCGCAGCCGAAATCGGACTTCGTTTTTATTCCGGTTGTGCACTGCCGGTACTGCCACGGATGGCGCCAATTATCCGATGCGGAGCGGACCTCCCTTTATAGCTCTGGTTCTCCCGGGAAATCGGTGTCCGCTCATAGCCAAATGTTTCGCCGTTTGGCCGGGAAATTGCTCGGCGAAAACGCTTCGGCGACCTTACGCGAATTTCGGATCTGGTGTCAGCATGTTCAGGAGCATAAGAAGCTCCGGCTCGCTGACTTTGCTTCGGGCAGCATATTCCTGGATCTGGAAGCCTCGTGGCACAATCCGCTACTCCGTAACTCGTTGTTACCGGCACTGCGGAGAAACGGCGTGTCGGTAGTTACCTTGCACTACGATATTATTCCTATCTTGTTTCCGGATAGAACCCATCGGAACACCGTGCGTGTCTTCACGCGACACCTGCATGCGCACTTGGCCCACAGCGATTTAATCATTTGCATTAGTCACCACTCAGAGCTTGAACTGATTCGCTACGCATGTCAGCAGGTTGGTCATCAGCAACTTAACACCGCAGTACTGCGACTGGGATCGAATATTCGTCGCACGGTGGCGCCAAATACGCGATGGCCGTTGCCTAAAGACATATCGAAATTTGTTCTCTGTGTGGGCACTGTGGAACCAAGAAAAAATCACGAAATTCTACTCGACGCGTTTGATGCGATATCACAGGATTACCCCGATCTCGGGTTGGTTATTGTCGGCAGGCTTGGATGGGATTCGGACCGAGTTATCAAAAGAATACAACAACATTCGCGCTATGACGTACGACTGTTTTGGCTGCAAAACATCGACGACGATACACTAAGCGAACTGTACCGGCGAGCCTATTTGAATGTCGTGCCTTCGTTATACGAGGGGTTTGGCCTCCCAATAACAGAAGCTCTGCAATGCGGATCTGTGACCCTGTCATCACATGCGGGAGCGCTGCCTGAGGCAGGCGGTGATTTCGTAACATACTTCGATCCGAATCGTGGCGATGAACTGGCGTCCAGACTACGCGAGTTGTTGGAGGATCTGGCGCAGTATAAAGAGCGTAAATCCACGCTGGACAAGTATGTTCCCACATTTTGGGAACAAACTGCTGACGAGTTACGCGCAGTTATCCGGAAACACTTTTAAGGTCCAATGGCTATATTCCGTAGCGCGCAGTTTATCGGGAAACACGCAGAAACAAGCTTTCGCGAGAAAATCACGTAGTTCATAATGGCCCGAGGGCAGAAGATTTTCAGGGGATATTTCGGTTGGGAGGCGGGACCCACAATTCGGTAACGGATGCGCAGGGTATTGCGTTGGCGGCGATACAGGGGTTGAAGGCCGAAAAGGATCGTGACACCCGGCGATTGCACGTTCAGCAATCGGTACTACGTCAGCGCCTTGAAGCTAAGGAAGCGGAATTGTCGGAGGTGCGCGTCGTACAAGAGATTCAAGCGGCACGAATTATCGACCGGGATACTGAATTGGCGACGGTGAAAGAAGAGGTGCGGGTTTTGAAACAGTTGGTGCGGAAGTTGGTGTCGTCCCGTCAATTGGCGAGCGTAGAGCAGCCGTAATTAGCGATGCATTGAAACAATGCAAAGTCGGCCGTCATTACTCAGCGATTCAATGCCCGGTAATCGAAAGAGACAATTCGGAGAATGAATGAGAATTTGGTATCGATAGTCATTCCGGCCTGGAATGGCACGGAGCATATTAGGGATTGCTTAAGGGCGGTGCTCGCACAGAACTGCAAAGGTAAGGAGATAATCGTTGTCGACAATAATAGTCAGGACGGCCTTTGCGACATTGTCGAACAGGAATTTCCATTGGTACGTCTGATTAAGAATGAGCGTAACCTTGGGTTTTCCGGCGGATGTAATGTTGGCATCGATGCGGCGGGCGGGGATCCAATCGTGTTGCTTAATCAAGATACCGTTGTCGATCCGAATTGGCTGGAACACCTGATAAGCGAATTCGAGACGGATCCGGCGGTGGGTATTGCGGGTAGTGTGTGCCGGTATCCGGACGGACGAATACAAACTTCAGGGGGTTATATCGATGAACGGGGAAGCAGTTATCATATGACAGATGGTTCAACGTCTGATCAATTACGCCACACTCGAAACTCGTTCGATGATTCCGGATACGTATCTGGTGCGGCCTTGGCTATTTCCCGGAAAGCGCTGACACGAGTCGGTAAACTCGACGAGGGATTTCATCCTGCGTATTATGAAGACGTGGACTGGTGTTATCGAGCCAGGCGGTCCGGCTATCGAGTTGTTGTTGCACCAAATTCTCATTTAATACATAAGGAAGAAAGCCGACTTATCGACGGCCGTTATCATTCAACGTATCATTACCATCGGAACCGGCTGCGTTTTGTATTTAAACACTGGTCCACGAATCGTATCATGGGCGATTTTTTTCTGATGGAAAAAGTCTGGCTCGAAGATTCGCAGCTTGGCGCCGAAGTATTGGTGGCAGCGGTCCATCGAGCATATTTGCATCATATTCTGCATGTCTCCGAGGTAACTCGTGAGAGGCAACGATCGAAAATTCACACGACTGGTGATGGCGATAATATCGTTCGTGTATTGAGTGCGCTTCGGTCGATATTTCCAATTGGGCCAGCCCGCCTACCGATTCGTGAGGAAGAACATTCAAACGAAACTATAGATCAATGGAGGCGCGTAATTCATAATGAACCCGAGTGTCATGAGGTCGATGCGATTTGAGTTATTCAATAGTGAATTTTGTGTAATGTTCGGAATATGAGAAAAAATGGGCCTGTGTATTTGGTGGTAAAATGCGGGCTGATGGAAGATGCAATCTTGCTGACAGTCGCGAATCGTCAATCGAAATAAGTAATGGTGAACAGGATGCCGTTTACGGTAGCAATCGAGGAGTGTCAATTGCAGGAAAAAGTTGAAAGAGGGTCAATGTAGATGAGCCTGCTTCGGGAAGCTCGCATCGCCCAATTGGTCACGATCCCTTGGTAGACCAAAGCAATCCAGAGTCACAGGTAATTCATGTGCCCGACGATGCGTTAATCGTAGAAATCGATCCCCACAAAATAACCAGAAAGAATTGGATATATGTACATCTTCCCGTTCTATGGGGGATTTATGTCAAAATTCGCCGACAGTGGCCACGCACAAGTACGGAGTGTGTAGTTCAAAATATTTTGCTTGAACAAAATCGAATTAACAACGCGATTTCCTTGTCTTTGGGGGAGATTCAAGGTCGGCTTGCATCGTTGGAAATGGCACTACGGGTCGGATTGAAAGAATCCGAAGGACAAGTGCAAGCGTTGAACGGCCAGTTCGAGGCATTTAATGAGAAGATCAATAAAGACTTGGAAACACTTAACAGCGAAACGAAGGAGTCGACGCAAGACATAAAGGAGTCGACGCAAAACATACAATCGAGTCAGATTGAGGGATTAACCCAAATCCGATCGGTGCTGGCCGACGGTGAACGGTTTCGGGAAACGCTGATCCAAGTCTACGATCGAGTAATACAGGAGGCTCATGACCGGCAACGCCTAGCCGAGGTCATGACGGAGTATCTCGCCGAGAGCGCACGAGAAATTACCCATTTGGCTGAAATCATAGGCAAATCGAAGCTTCCGGGTGAGGATTCGATTTAACGCATGCGAGTTCTGTTAGTTACCAACACCTTTCCTCCAGGGTACACGGGTGGGGCAGAAGTGGCGAATCACCATACTGTCAAAGGTCTCCTGGAGCGAGGAGTTGAATGTTCCATTCTGGTACTACGAAACCGCGAGCCGGTTAGTGCTGACGAATGGTATATTTTTGACGATGTGCCGGTGCACCGCTTTCACACTCGCCCGTTTGTAGCCAGGAATGCGATTACAGATGTTTTTGATTGGCGCATGTATAACGCTATGTGTAGCGAAATATCGTGCCTCAAGCCCGATATTGTGCATATCACAAACGTATCCGGTTCCACACTTGCGCCCTATCTCGCTTGTCGCGCAAAGAAAACTCCTGTTGTAAATACTTTGCATGACCTTTGGCTTTTATGCCCGAACAACATGTTGTATCGGCAGGACGGCAGTTTTTGTCGACCCAATGGCAACCGCGGCGGATGTCGTCAGTGCTTACGCCGATACGACTACTGGGGTGCGATACCGGCACGTCAAAAAGTATTCGCAAAAATGACGTCAAACGTCCGATATTTTATCTCGCCCAGTCAGGCCCTTATCGATCGACACCTCGAAGCGGGTTACGATCGGAACCGATTTCGGCTGGTGCGATACGGTGTGGGTCCCGATATCGCGATTGAAAACTCGGATCCAGTAGTGCAGGAAATTTTTGATACGAGGTCAAAATTCAAGACGATAGTGTTTGGTGGCGGTGGTATCGAGATAAAGGGATCACAGGTGGTGCGCCGCGCAATCCCTTTGTTGCTTGATCGAATTGCGGGGCTCCGAATAATAATTGCCGGTGGCGGGGATCTACTGGACGAATTCCGAGGATTAGGTGAGGCAGTTCGAGTGTTAGGCAAAGTACCGTTTCAGTGTATGCGGCAACTATTTGCCGCGGCGGATCTGGTGTTGCTTCCATCGGTATGGCACGAGAATTTGCCAGTTGTGATTTTCGAAAGTCATCAGTCGGGAACACCCATCGTGGGTTCGAATTTTGGGGGAATACCGGAAATTGTCGAGCATGAAAAAACGGGCTATCTCTTCTCGACCGGGAACGAAGGTGAACTTGCTGAATGCGTGGTAAAACACTTTTCGCGACCGACTTTGGAACGCCGACGGATGCGGCAGGAGTGTTATCGGAATGCCACCGAGAATTTGACGTTCGAACGGCATATTAATGGCATTCAGCAGGTTTACGGTGAGGCGCTGACCATTTGATGCGGGTGCTTCACGTCACCCATCAATATTTCCCGGCTATCGGGGGTTCTGAAAAGTATATTACCGATATTTCCGAGGAATTGGCGCGAAAGGGCCACCGTATTGATGTATTTACGAGCCGGTCACGAGATTTTCATACATGGGCAAACACATTAGAGCCCAATGAAGTACGTTCGGGCGTTAATGTGCGTCGCTTCCGGTCCTTGCCCAGAACGAGTTTGACGTGGAAACTACTAAGTTACGGCGTCAACCAGTATCGACGAACACACCGCCGATACTTTCAGCCTTTAATATGGTATGGCAATGGGCCCGTATGCGCGGGTATGTTCTTCGCGATTCTTAGTGCAGGTCGTCGATACGATCTTATTCACATAAGTCAGTTGCACTACGCACATTCGTGGTTGGCGGCTAAGGCGGCGCGCTGGGCCGGAATTCCGGTTGTACTAACACCTCTAGTCCATGCTGAGCAGCCGGTAACCTATGAATTTCCGTACCTGCAATCGGTAATGGACACCAGCGATGTGATTATCGCCATTACGGAATCGGAGCGCGAGTTTCTCGCGGAGCGGAATCGAAATCGCGAGGTTGTTCTGACTGGCACGGGCCTACGAATCTCTGAGTATCCGCCACTCGATCCAGTTGCCAGTAGACGAAGCTTGGGATTGCGAGACAGCGAATTCGTGGTGTTATTTCTTGGGCGAAAAGGCCTCTACAAAGGCTTGGACAAGACAATCGACGCGGTCCGGGAACTGCGGAACAAAGGTATGTCCGTCCACCTTCTTGCGGTCGGACCCGAGACGGAATTCTCACGCAAGCTGTGGAAGGAACACGGAGACACCCCCTGGATTACGGTCAAAGATGCCGTCACTCATGACGAAAAACTCGCCGTGCTTGCCGCCTGCGACGTACTGGCCCTCCCATCTACGGGCGAGTCGTTTGGCATCGTATATCTTGAAGCCTGGGCGTATGAAAAGAGCGTGATAGGCGCTCGAATTAATGCCGTGAGTTCTTTGATAGATCACGGGACTGACGGGTTGCTTTGCGAGCCGGATTCAGTCCAGTCTGTTTACGAAAATCTGAATTGCCTAATACAAGATAGCGAATTGCGAAAGAGACTTGGTGCGAATGGCCGTGATAAGCTTGAACGGCGATACACGATAGAGAGGATAGGAGATATCGTAGAGGGAACATATGCTCGACTGCTGCGGCGTGGCCGTCAGATGCAGGCGGCGCGTGGCTGATGCGCTCGTATTTTGCGTATCCAATTTTCGCTAGAAAAGGCGTTGAATCCTTGAGCAAAACGCTTGCGCCGACATCAATAAATAAGCCGTCACCAAAAAGCTTGAGACAGAACGCTAATGCGAGTCAGTATCGTTAATGTAAATCTGATCCCGGAGGATGCAATCGGACAGTGTATTCTTAATCAGGTTAGATTTTTTCACCTACGCGGAGATCAGGTTAGTGTAGACGTATTGAGTATTCCAGATGGGTTGTCTCCGGAAATTAGGGACATCGTGAACGTTGTTACCCTTGATTCCCTAATCGGTCGTTCGAACGGAGAGTTTTTTAATAACGATTTGTATATCTACCATTATCCCGGGAGTTATGCGCTACTCGAGAGCATGAAATCGATCGAGCGTGGCGCGGTCGTATTCTATTTTCACAATGTGACGCCGCCGGAATTTTGGCATGATGCCGCGGGTCGGCGACTGCTGCAGGAAAGTATTAACGATATACCTAAATACGTCAGTCATTCGGACTTGGTAGTAGCGGATAGTGAGTTCAATGCGGAAGAGTTGGTGAAATCCGGTGCATGCGAATTGGACCGAATTCGCGTTCTCCCGTTGCCTGTTCCCGATGAATTGTTCTTACCCACGCAAACGTCTCACGATTTAATCGATCAATACGATCTAACGGGACAGCGTATCCTCTTGTATGTAGGTCGAATGGCCGCCAACAAACGAATCGATCTATTAGTGGATTGTCTGAAGGCAGTCAAACAAAAATTGTCGAATGTGAAATTGTTATTGGTAGGGGATGGTGCCAGTAACGAAGCGTTGAGACATGAGGTTAAACGTGCACAGTCGCGTGCCGAAGAGCTGGGACTGCGCGATGAGGTAATATTTACGGGAGTGGTAGGCAGCGTCGCCCCCTATTTTGGACTCGCAGATGTATATGTGTCAGCGAGCCTGCATGAAGGCTTCGGGGTGCCACTTGTGGAAGCGATGGCCTGCGGTGTGCCAGTTGTCGCCACCGACATTACATCGCATCCCTGGGTTCTCGACCAAGCAGGGGTTTTGGTGGAACCGAACAGCGCCGATGCGCTGGCGAAGGGCGTTATCGATGTTTTGACGGACGATCGGCGATATGGTGAATTGGTGCGCCTGGGTTTAAAGCGTTCTCGCCGATTTAGCCTACGGCAGTACTACCTTGATCTCAACAAGATCATTTCTGATTTAATGTCCTGTTTGCCACTGAATGATTATTCGGCGCCGTTGAAAGTTCACAACGATAAGGCGGTATTGCCGTCGACTATGGCGTCGCCCGAGCCCTCGACTTTGCCGATGACGATGACGGGTCAAGAAAGTCCCTCGAAGGAGGTGTCGGTGAATGCGGAATCGGTAACCCTAAGCGTCGAATTGTCAAATTTGCGGGCGTCTTCCTCGATTCTAAATCGTGCCTTTACTACGGTGTCGGCAAAACCCGTGTTTGGGCGATTTATCCATTTTTTGCGACGAATTGTTTTATCCCAGTTTCGCGAGCAATATGTAGATCCCGCATTTCGCGAACAAGAACGTTTTAATTTGCAGGTCACATCGATCATCGAGAAAATTGCGGCGCAGATAAATACCGGAAAGCCTATGGGAAGTTATCAGAGTCTCGCTTCCGATCGACCCAAAGATGATGCCGAACCGAAAAGTGGACCCACTTCTGTTTGAGCGCTCCATAGTCAATACAAGGTTATGAAAAATCAAGTTATATGTGTATCGATACCGCGAAGCGGCCATCATTTGATAGTTGAACTGCTTACCAGCTACTTCGACGACTTCAAATATTGTGAATATTATGTGCCGGAAGACTGTTGTAAGAATATCCCGTGTACGAAGCCGAAGATGAATCTCCAGAAGAATCACGATTTCGACTTGAGTTTGCCGGTGAATAGAGATTGGCACTATGTAATTCAGTATAGAAATCCATTGCTATCGGCGATGTCTGATTTTGAGTTGTTTCTAAGTAGAAGGGATGTCGATAACCCGAAGTTGGTGTGGTATTCCTATGCGGTGCAGCGCCGAAATTTCTGGCGATCGTTTATACGTAAGTGGGGATCGAAGGTGAACCTGCGAAACGTGATTGTAGTGCCGTATGAGGAAGTGGTCGATGTGCCGCATCGTGCGCTTAGAAGATTGGTTTCTTTTTTTTCAGGAGATGATGTGATCGACAGTGAGATGATCGATCGCGTAATACGGCACCGAAAGGTGAAGGCAACGAGATCAATCGAAGATTTCCAAGTGTTTAATCTGCCTTTTTTGTTGTTTTTGGAATGGTCGCTTAGGCAAGAGATGGACGTAGCAGGGGTGCGGCCTCGGCTTGACGATAGGCGGAATGACGTTCAGAGCTTTCTAATGGAATCACCTTCTGAAGAAATTCTTAGGTTGATGTTTTTTGTATTTTTGGAGCGGCAACCTCGTAAAGAATCTATTCAATCGATGTTGAGAGACAATGAAACTGTCGGCGCATTAGCGCACACGATATTGGGATCCAAGGAATACAAAGAGACACGACAAGAAGCTCGTACTTATAATCAGAAACCGATCGAGGTTCCGTCGGAACTGTTTGAGTACCTGGGTGTGTGTGCGGAATCATCGCCCGTGTTGTTGCGTGAGCCCTCTTTGCAAGTGCGTATATAGAATGTGGAGTCCGTCATGCTGACGAATTCCCGACCAGCGATGTTGATGCGTGAGTAATAAGAAGAAGGCGGCAATCGCCGACATCACCGAGGGATTGTTCAGATGGGAACTGTGGCTGCTGTTGGCGTGGGGTGATATTCAGCGTCGATATCGCCGCTCCTTGTTTGGTCCGTTGTGGACATCGCTTAGTGTAGGGGTGTTTGTGCTTGCGCTTGGCCCTCTGTATGCGCAATTAATGCACGTCGACTTGGAGTCCTATCTGCCACACCTGATATTAGGAATGCTGGCATGGAACTTAATGGCTAATGTAATGCTTGAAGGGTGTCGGGAATTTACTGGCTCTGGCGAATTGATTCGCTCGATACGATTACCGTACTCGATGTTTATATATAGGCTAGTCGCAAGAAATGGCATAGTGTTTCTCTACCAGTCGTTGGTGTTTGTCGGTGCCGCGGTGGTATTGGGATTAGCTCCAAATGTGAAATGGTTGCTCGTTATTCCGGGTTTTATTCTCTTTGTGCTGAATATGATTTGGATCGGATTTATATGTAGTCTTGTTGCAACTCGATATCGGGATTTTATAGAATTATTGAGCGCGGCTCTGCGAATAATGTTTTTTGTTACTCCGATAATTTGGATGCCCGACGTATCGCCACGGTTCGAAGTAGTAGCGGAGTGGAATCCGGTGTTTCATTTCATTGAGGTACTAAGAGGGCCATTCATGTTAGCTCAGATTAATGTCCACGCATGGATCGTAATGACCGTTTTTACGGTAGCCGGACTAACGATCGCAATGAAATTGTTTGTCAAATATCGATCTCGCGTGGCATTTTGGCTGTAGAAGGCGAATCGTGGCACAAGTTAGCCTGCAGAATGTTACGTTGGAGTACCCGATTTACGATTCCATCGGTCGTTCGCTACGGGGCCGTGTGTTCGGTCAACTCCGCATCGGTGGCGCATTCGATACTGATGTACGAGGAAACCCGACCGTAGTTGCGCTTAAAGATGTAAGTCTCGAATTTAGTTCAGGGGATCGTATTGCAGTATTGGGGCACAACGGGGCTGGAAAAACGACATTTCTCCGCTTACTGGCAGGGGTTTACGAACCGCAACGGGGCACGATAAAAATAAATGGTCGAGTTTCGACGATAATTAACATTCAACTTGGGATGGATCGATCTGCATCCGGATATGAAAATATCCTCGTATGCGGGTTATTGAACGGGCTGTCCCGAAATGAAATTGATAGAAAGTCGCAGGAAATTGCTGAGTTCAGTGAGCTAGGTTCGTTTCTCGAAATGCCGGTAAGAACGTATTCTCAGGGAATGGCCATGCGTTTGGCGTTTGCGATTTGCACCAGCATTGAGCCGGATATTCTGCTGCTCGATGAATGGATTGGCGCCGGAGATGCAGATTTTTTGAGAAAAGCCCAACTCCGGCTTAAAAAGCTGGTCGGTGTTTCGAATCTGCTCGTGCTAGCGACACATCGCATTCAATTGATCAAGGAATTATGCAACAAGGCGCTGCTGCTCGAACACGGCGAGGTAAAGGGATTCGGGGACGTGAATGAAATTCTTCGATTATATACGGCGCGTAAGTAGACGTTCGCAATCGGAAATTTCCCCATTACTTTCTATGCAGGCCCGGGAGACCCGCAAAGAGGACGCAAATCGAACGTCGTTTTACCCGGCAAAGATCATCCATCCCGATTGATCTTGCGGGCGCCGGGTACTGATCGTGTCACACGATCGCGTACGGATTCATATTACCTACCAAGCGCGTTAATCATCCAGTAGTTTAGCCAACATAGTACGAAGCTCGGATAATTGATTCCGAAGTTCTACATTCTCTACTTCGAGTGCCAGGAGTTTTGCCTGAATGTCAGTCGCACGGATTCTGTCGTCCTCAAGCTTTTGGTTCAATCCTTGAATGGCTGCGAGCGCAACTCCGTTTGCATCGACCATAGAAATGTGGGACCCGTCACCGCCCACATCAAACGAGGACTTAAAGTCCTCGGCTACAGGACCCAAGTGGCGTATGTTATTTCTGTCGTTTCGATACTGCCACTCCGAGATTGGCATCTGCGTAACGCGCGCCAATACGTCCTTCGCATCCACTGATTGAAAGGCAGTTTTCACGGCGCGAGACGATGAGAATACTACATTCGTCGCTTGCACACTTCCGTCGACGAGTAATGTCGCGCCATTTGCGTCCTGTCTTTCATTTAA
The DNA here is from genome assembly GCA_029862885.1 of Gammaproteobacteria bacterium. GTDB lineage: Bacteria > Pseudomonadota > Gammaproteobacteria > Arenicellales > JAOTWM01 > JAOTWM01. Next base: position 2,827 of record JAOTWM010000050.1, on the reverse strand, counting down.
CACGAGTTCGGCGCCGCCACTTGCGGCTCTGGAAATCTTGAACGATTCGTCCTGATCATTCTGAAAAAACCATAGAATACCCGTAGAGGAATTGTCGAAATCAATACTAAGCGAGTTTGTGCCCGGGTCGTTCCCTTGAACTTCCAATTTTGCACTCGGCGTTGTGGTGCCTATGCCCACATTTCCATTAGCAGCTATATTAATAACATTGCTCGGTGCGCCCGGAAAAATACGAAATGGCAGCGTGGAACCATTGGTCGCATCACGAATAAAAAAGTTCGCTTCGTTACCGGCCATATCCCAGGTCTGCGGCGCAAAACCGGACGATCCGTTTTGTTCCAGGCGCACGGTCGGTGTATTGCCAGAAACTATCTGTAAATCAACCACCGGATTTGAAGTACCTAGACCAAGGTCGCCATCACTCTCGACATAAAGTGAATTGCTCGGTGCACCGGCTTCAACAGTAAAGGGCGTCCGGCCACCGGTGATGTCGTCAATGGAAAACTTATTGGCACCGCCGTTGGCCGAATCGTTGGCAGTAATCTGCCAGTCGTTGCTAGGAAAACTCGCCGAAGTGCTGGTGTCGAAGAATCTGATACGAAGGTTGTTCTCCTTTAGACGAAGCGTATCGAAACCGAAGCTCTCGCCGTTTACGCAATCGAACCCGGTGCATACGCTGCCGTCAACGATGAGGTCATCAAGAATTACTTGGTCGGCCAGCGCGATCCCACTTACGCCAAATGAAATTAGTACCGCAACAACTGATTTTCTCACAATAGCATCTCCCTTCTACATTAATCGGGTTACTCGACAATATCCTGGCGGACGATTTCACCTTCGTAAATCCGAAAATGTCCGGACTTCACATTCGCTTGCGCTTGTTGCTCGCTTGGTAAATAACCTTGCCCACGAAGCTCTGAAATTAGGGCCCGCTCAGCATTCAAATCCCCGGCTTCCCGTACCGCCCTCATTCGCGTGCGTACGGATTCAGGAATGTCGGGCGCGACATACGTTTCCCATTTGTATAACCCGTCGGGAAGATCGCGGCTCACCATTGCAAGCTCTGAGCTGGAGAAGCGTTGTTCCACAATGATATTCCCGGGCCCTGACAGCCGTAGCTGGAGGTGGTCGTAATTGAATTCCGGGGCATCCCAATACAACGCACTCGCGTCGCCGCTGACGCCAAGCTGGGGGTTGTTCTCGGTGGTGGCTAATTCAGTATCGGCACCTTCATCCACCAAGGAATCTTCGGCTACCGATTCGGACTCCGCCAGAACATCTTCCGGCTGGGCCTTATAAATTTCGGTCATCGCCCCGGTTACGTCCATTTCGTCTGGTTCGTTATTCTCCGCAGTCGCGGTCGTGGAGAACGGATCCGATAACGATACTAACCCGACGGACGCAGCATTTTGATTATCAGTGACCGCCGCAACACCGGGAGCGGCGTCGCTGGTGTCCGATGGCGGTGGCGGCGACTCTGAACACGCCACGATACCCAACGCGAAACCAATAGCCACCGCCCTGCGCATCATTTGAATTGACTTCATTACCGTCCCTTTATCCTGCACTGTTCCTTAGCCACCCCAATTCCGCCTCGCCCCGGCTGTCGCCGTCGGATAGCGAATATTTTGCGTATCTATCGATAATACTTCCCATCGACACATTTGACTAGGCCAAAACCTGCTTTGCTGCGACGCAACATCCGGTAATCGTTTGTCTAACGATTCTCGATGTACGTTAAAGCTCTAGCGGCTCATTGGGCGATAAGTGCACATGCTGTCGTAGCAACGTCACGGTAATTATCCACCTTCGGGCTTCGATTGCCGAACCGATCTGAGCGAAACGCTGGCAGCGGGCGGTTCGGCCCAATGGTATTGGTCGATGGTGGGATTTTCTATGCGTTGCACCGTGCCATCGCGCCATGTGACCTGAATGGCCTTAACGGTGGAGGATGCCGCGGCTCCAAGACCGAAGTGCGCAGCCGCGGGGTGTTGCGACGAGAAGGAATCGCCCGTCACCAGTTGCGCCGTCTGCACGCCGTTCTCTGTCTCGATCGTTACCGTAGCCCCGATCGGCGACCAACCACCCGGGTCCCGCAAGCGCACCCCGATCCAGTGCCCCGCTTGCTCGATGCGATTTTGATACACATGCAATACAAAACTGTCGCGATTCAATCCTTCGGTTTTGAATTCCACGACCATTAGATCGACGCGGCCGTCGCCGTCCAAATCCTCCGCAACCACGCCCCGGCCGTCGTATTCAAACGCAACGCCCATCAAAAACGCGATGTTCACGAAGTCTTCACCATCGCGATTCATCATCAACACTTTATGCTCATAGCCGTTCCAGGAAATATCGGCTTGGCGCAAATCGGTGGATTGCTCTTGGAACATTATGTCTCGCGCGAGATTGGGGTCCGAGCCATCCGTATAGATATCGTGGCGCCAAAACGTGGTGCAATAGTCCTGGGTGCTCTTGCCGCTGTAATGGCCGTTCGCCACAAAAATATCGCGGTCGCCGTCGTTGTCGAAATCGAATGAACTCGCACCCCAGGACCACCCGGTGCGCGCCACTTTGTCGTTAAACGGCGCGCGCACAAAACCGTCGTCGCGGCGCAGGAACATGCGATTGCCATACCCCATCGCCGCGCGCATCGCAGTGTGCTCGGGTTTGTCGGCGCGGCCTAACCCTAATCCCTCCAACCGTTTTGAGGTCGTGGAACTCATGCCGATGACATAAAAATCCAGCCGGCCGTCCTGGTCGTAATCGCCGAACGTATGGCCCATGCCAAAGAAATGCCGATCGCTCCCAAAACTGTCGCTGATGT
>JAOTWM010000446.1 GCA_029862885.1 Gammaproteobacteria bacterium | reverse complement strand
CCGATTCTGTTTGGCCATAGCCGTCATAAATGTCGCAGCCGGTCTGGGACTTCCAGTAACGCATCGCCTCCGGATTCAGTGGTTCGCCAGCGCTCATGCAGTGACGCAGCGAACTCAGGTCGTACTTGGTCAAATCGATTTGCGTTAGCATCCGGTAGATCGTCGGCGGCGCACAAAAGGTCGTAACCTTGTGGCGACCGATGAGTTTCAGATGCGTGTCCGCGTCGAAACCTTCACCGTCGTAAAGCAAGATCGTGCAACCCGCCAAAAACTGCGGGAACATCATTCCCCATGCCGCCTTCGCCCAACCCGTATCGGTGAGTGTCCAGTGAATGTCGTCTTCGCGCAGATCCATCCAGTATTGGCCCGTAATCGAATGAGCTAGCCCGTAGGCATGATCGCGCACAACCATCTTCGGCATCGAGGTGGTGCCAGACGTGAAAAAAATCAGCATCGGGTCAGTGGCTCGTGTAGGCGAAAGACCTGTGCGATCCAGCGTATCCGGAGCAGTAGCACAGGCCTCAGGCATGGACACCCAGCCCGGTGAAGCGTTGCCCACAACGATCAAGTGCTCTAGGCTGGGGCAGTTACTCCGAACAGCCTCGATCTTTTTGACATGTGCCTCAGTTACAACTGCCAGACGTGCTCCGGATCGATTGATACGGTATTCGATGTCTTTGGCTGTGAGGAGATTGGTGCCTGGCATGGCAACAACACCCGTCTTCATGCAGCCGAAAAGTGTATCGAGCCAGGCGGGCTGGCGCGGGATCATGACGAAGGCGAAATCCCCGGCTTTGGCTCCGAGCTCGCATAGCACATTGGCAAATCGGTTTGATTGGCGGTCAAGATCAGCATAGCTGAGCATCGCCATATCCTTCCCTGCCCGGTCGACGGCGAGGACTGCCGTCTTATTCGATTCCCGCGCCCGGGTGCTAATCACGTCCCACGCAAAGTTGAAGTACTCTGGTGTCTCCAGACAAGGCTCTTGCCCCGTGGAGTGATGCTCAATATCAACCGTCATTCCAACTTCCGCTTTCGGCCAGTTTGAGACATTCAGGTTCCGGTGATTTCGGCTATTCAATCAGACGTCCGCGGACTCAAGCTTCTCGAGTTCACGCATTATCCTGGTCTCTGTGCGATCGATCACCGCCTAATACTTCCTGTCTTCTCGCAGCGTCCCGCGATTAGCACAAAGCGGGTCAAATATCGCCGTTCGGTGGCTTTAACAGGTAGCGGCAGTGGCCGTCTCGTCCCAGCATCTAATCAACGGCATTGGCTAAAGCGTCGCCGACAAGTGCATTAACCTTCCCGCTAAGGTGAATATCATCGAAGAAGGCGAAGGTATCAAACTTGTCGACACCGCAGTCCGGGTGAAACTCCCGAGTCGGGGGCACCGACATCGATTCCAGATACAGCGTGCTGTTGAAGCAGGCATCGTCTGTGTTCACGAAGCCGAGCTCACTTCCCGCTGCACGAACCCCCTCAAGAAACGCGACTAGGTCAAACTCGGTAATTTCGACAGGGTCGCCCATCAGCTCTTGCTCGAGCCGGATCTGATGCACCCGCAGCGCCAGTTTGTTATTGAACTGTCTCGTTATCCTGGTTGCGCCTTTGATAATTAATGGTGCTGGGATACCATGCAATTCTTCAGCAGCCGCGGCAACCGTTCTGGTTTCCGGTAGCCTGCCGATATCTGGGGCATTGACGACCAGGAATCTTCGTGCATCTGCATCTTGTATCAAGCGTCGAATGTTTGCCGCTATGACCGAGACCGCATTGTCGATAATCGTTTCCGGAGTCAGCCCCGTCAGCGGAGATATCATCGGAGTGGGGGTGTCGATGATCCTTCCCGGAGGCCCGAGTCTGAGCGGAAACACCAACGCACTGCGGGCATCTCGGACGTCGTTGCCGCCGATGAAGACTACGTACAGTGAATCCGACGCAGTCTCCGCATCGGGCGGTAAACCTGGGTTGGCCAAGTCGGCCAAGAACCCGGCTACCTGGGCGTTGAGATCGCCGAGACCGGAGCCTCCAGCTCGTGCGCCCGCCACAGCGTAGTTCGTGCCGAAGACCGCAGGTCGCAGAAGAAGTGGCAAGAAAAAGAACGATGGCTCGACCGAAAGCGGGTCTCCGAGAACCTGCGCCGCAACTGGCCCATTGCTCACGCTGCGCTGTAGAAAAAAGAGATCAGAACAGCCCTGACCGATGACAAGTACATCTATTGGATTACACAGGCCGATTAAGGGCACAAACGGGGACGTAGGCGGGATTGAGACGCCGAATTGAACATCTACAAAGGCAGCAGCATTTCCCGTGTCGGAGAGACTGTCGCCGAATACGAACGTTTCGGCTCTTGCTCCGATCGGCAGCAGCAAACACAGGCAAACCAGCGTACGCGTAAACTGTTTCATTATGGGGGCCCTCCCCTCACTCTAACCGAACGCAACGGGTCGTTTGCTGCCGGCCGGCGTTCCTATCGGAATGCACCATTCGAATGACCGCTTCTGGGAGCACACTCGCCGTTAACCAACGCTAATAATCAACTCTCTCTGCTAGGTCCGCTTTCGGCCAGCTTAAGCCGTCGGCTCAATGCTGAGAATATATCACCAGAACTTCCGCTTTCGAGCGGTTTCTCGCCGTAATGGGACGTTAATGATTTGGACTCGATTCGAATGACCGCTTCGGAGCGCATTCGAGACTTGGATCTCGGCTACGTTAACGACTTTCGTTACGGCGAAGTACGGCCAAATGCGGTCGTTCAGATCGCTCCCGACACCTAACATTCTGAACGGCCGCTTTCGCGGAAAGCAGTCATTCGCCAATCTCCGTTCATGGTGTAATAGATCCTTGGTCGCTGGTTCTCAATGCCACGCATATCGGCGAACTATCAATAATTTGGCTAACCCGAGAGGTTAAGCTCGAGTAGTTTCCAGTTGGCCGTTGCTGGGTCTACGGGATAGAGCTTAAATGCCCCGCCGCACACTCTTCCATAAGACTCCGCGGCACTAGCACCGAGTTCGAGGCCGAGGCTGAAGAGCTCACCGTCCGTCACCATGCTTGCTACGAGATTGCCCGCTGCGAATGCCAAGAAACTCTCATCTCGAGGGTCCACTTGAAAGTAGTAAGTCTGACCAGATGCAGCGTCAAGTATTAGCTCACATCCACCCGGCACATCCCATATGTCCGCTTGCAGACGATGTCTTCCTTGCGATACGTCATGATAATGAAATCCCCCATAGGCAGTTTCGCCAATTTTTTCGCCATCTAGAGTAATCCTTGCGTTTCTTGCAATGTACAACGCGCTGTCTTTGGTCCGAAAAAATACGACGCGAGCCAGACCTTCTGGCACTGGGATCATGCGCTCTGATTCTTCAACAAAACTCGGGCCGGATGCAGCACATCCGCAGAGTGACAGGGCGCCAACTAGTAATACTACTCTCATCACGTTTCCCCCGAGATGCACCATCGGTGGTGCGCCCTCAATCGAACACAGAGAAGCACACGAGGCCTCCCCCAACGATGCCTCGTCGAGCCTGAGTTGGTTTCGTACGAGGTTCCGGTGACTCGTATCGAATAAGGAAATATAGCTACCTCTACCTGCCGACAGCGTGTGGACGAACGTCCGATTTTCTCCGAAGCGGATGTTAACTAAACCCTACTTAGACCCAATTCTAAGTGTCCGCTGACGGCCACTTTCAGGCGATCGAGTCGCCGCTAAAAGCGTACCACCGGAATGTCGGCTCTAGGTCTGAACGGAGCGTGACCGGCCCGGCTTAAGGACTGGCGGCACCAAGAATCAGTGCCGGCGCAATTGCTATCGCAATGATGTATCCGATCCCGTAAACCAATCCGCCGGTGAGTAACGCCGTTCTGCCGACGCTAACCTCGCGTGTCTCAACAGCAACGACTTCCGAAACTAGCACAGCTTCATCGTCGCCCATTACTGCCCCTCGTTCCAAGTCGATTTCGGCAATGCGAAACTCATGCACGACTTCATCAGCCGTCACGAGGCGTACCCGCTGTCCCGGCTCGAGGAAGCCCTCCGACAGGATCAGGCGCTGGAGCTCTTCTGGGGATGCCTCGGTGGGTTGTAGTGTCGTGCAGGCCGAACTGACTAGGAGGCAAGTCAGCAACGAGAACGCCAAGCAGACGCTCTTCATTTTCTTTCTCTCGTCAGGGCGAACGGCATACGTCGAGATGACAATGCACCGTACCCTTAAGACGGCGATCTTGCGCCCATAATTTTTTGCACGCAATAGGCGCCAACGAGAAAAACTCGGGGGCGCCAGCGGCCTGTCCGAGCCCTAGAGCCGCCGCTCGGGGTCGCCAAACACCGTTGGCTCGAACTTCCGCTTTCGGCCAATAGCGGTCCGCGGCACGCGACAGCGACAGCATTGCGTCTTGCTAGGGCATCGAGATCTTGTGGCGCTTGGAAGCCCGGACCTTAGGGAGATGAAGCTCTACTACCCCATCTTTGAAA
>JAOTWM010000445.1 GCA_029862885.1 Gammaproteobacteria bacterium | reverse complement strand
CAAGCCCGCACTGCGGACCGCTTTCAGCAGTTCCCCGGCTTGCTCCGGCGGCGCACCAAACTTAGACGCCAGATCGTAAAACGCCTTGGCTTCGGGAGTCTTGACCCGAACATGCACCACGATGCCTTCGCCGCCGGTAACTTCGAGCACTTTATCTAATTCTGCCGGATGATCGATGACAAATTGCCGCACTCCATATACCTCGTACGCGGTACGTACTACGGCTCGCGCCTTGACGGGGTGCATGAAATACGTCTCGGCATCGCGGTGCGCCTCGCGCACCTGGGCAATTTCCGGCAGAGACGCCGTATCGAAATGCCGAATGCCGGCTTCGTATAACGTCGACAATACTCGCGGATGCGGATTGCACTTCACTGCATACAGCACGCGCCCGGGGAAGCCGGTCAAAAATCGATTCGCGGTGTGTGCCAACGTGGCGGGTGACAAGCAATACACCGGATAACTTGGTTGCAATGCGCGCGCAACTTCTCTGGCGTTGGGATAGATACTGGAATTACTCACGCGACCGTCCGAGCGCAGTATAGGCGTGGAATACAATTGGCGGGTTATGCATGCGCCGATTATACTCAGATGCCGTACCGACTACAGCGAAATTCGGACGACCCTTCAGCGCCCGATCGACAAGGTGGAGACAATCATGGCAAAACAAAAAACCATTGCTTTTTTCCCAGAAGGCGCGTTCGGCCCGGCACTGAATTCGGTCGGCGTCGCCCAAGCCTGTGAAGCGCTTGGTCACCGTGCGGTGTTCTTGGCCGACCCCGGGTTCGGTGGCGTATTTGAAAGTTACGGTTTCGAAGAACGTACTGTGAATCTTTCCGAACCCATGGCCCCGGACGAAATGGCGAAGTACTGGTCCGACTTCATTAACGGTCATATTCCTAACTTCGGCAAATCACCGTTCGAGCAAATTGATAACTATGTTAAGGAGTGTTGGGAGGCCATCGTCGATACCGCCAAATGGGCCGAGAAGAGTCTGCCGGCAGTGCTCGGTGAACTGCGGCCGGATCTGATCTGTGTCGACAACGTGATTTTGTTTCCGGCGGTCAAACGCCATGGTGTACCATGGGTGCGCATTATCTCCTGCAGCGAGAACGAGATTCCGGACCCGGACATTCCGCCGCATTTGTCCGGATGCAGCGCGACTGATAAACAGTGCTTCGAACGTTACACTGAACATTTTCTCAAGGTCATTCGCCCAATTCACGACGATTTCAACGACTTTCTCGCCTCCTGCGGCGAACCCGCCTATCCGGCCGGCGAGTTTTTCGAAGCCTCGCCCTACTTGAATTTGCTGTTGTATCCACAAGCGATGAAATTCGAGCGCCGTCACGCGCTTGATCCAGAGCGCTTTCAGTACCTCGAGGGATGTGTGCGCCAGGAAAAGGACTACGTGGTCCCGACATTTGAGCAACACAACGACAAACCTTTAGTCTATCTCAGTTTCGGCAGCCTCGGCTCCGGCGACACGGACTTGTTAAAGCGACTCATAAACGTATTGGGGAAACTACAGTTGCGTTTGCTGGTCAATGTCGGCGATTACCGGGACAGTTATGAGTCGACGCCTCCTAACGTACATCTTGCAACTTGGTTTCCACAGCCGTCCGTTATCAGCCAGGCCGATGCGGTTGTGCATCACGGCGGCAATAATAGTTTTACCGAATGTTTGTATTTTGGAAAACCGGCGCTGATCATGCCCTACGTATGGGACGGCCACGATAACGCCACGCGTGTGCAGGAAACCGGTCACGGCCTAAAGATGCACCGCTCAAACTGGACCGACGATGAGTTGGCGAAGGCCATAGAAACATTACTCACGGATGTCGGCATGCACGCACGTCTTGCGCAAACCAGCGAGCATATGCGATCACAGCACGGGCCCCAAAAAGCCGCTAACCTGATAACCAAGCTACTCAACGAACAATAATGGACATCATCCTTCATCATTATCCGCAATCTCCTATAAGCGAGAAAGTTCGAGTTGTATTTGGCCTAAAGAAGCTCGCATGGCGGTCGGTACAGATTCCACGTATCCCGCCGAAACCAGAACTCATGCCATTGCCAGGCGGTTACCGCCGTACCCCGGTCATGCATATCGGCGCCGATGTGTACTGCGATAGCCAGTGCATCATTCGTGAGATCGAGTATCGCTATCCGCTGCCAACACTGTTGCCGGGCGGCAGCGGTGGCATGCCTTGGGGCCTCGCGCGATGGATTGACGGGCCGTTTTTCGACGCGGCGATCACCGTGGTGTTGGGGCACCAAGCTGAACAGTTGCCGCAGGACTTCGCCGCGGATCGCTGCCGATTGTATTTCGGGCCGAATTACGACCTTGATGAGATCCAGCGCACGGTCCCCCACGCCCTTGCGCAACTCCGAGCCCAGTTCGGCTGGATCGAGGAGCGGCTGCAGTGCGGCCGGCCGTTCTTGCTGGGCAGCGATCCAGGATTGCCAGATGCCTTGTGCTATTACCTAACGTGGTTTGTGCGCGGGCGCTACAACGAGGCCGAGCCGCTTCTCAATCAATTCCCGCGCCTGCTGGAATGGTATGGTCGGGTAGCCGATGTCGGCCATGGCTCGCCCACCGACATGACGGCTAGCGAAGCACTGGATATAGCAGCCGCGTCGTCACCGGAAAACAACGCCGGCATTGATCCTCAAGACCCGCAGGGCCTGGCAGCGGGGCAACGTGTGGCAGTCGCCCCCGACGGAGATGGTGGCGATCCTGAGGTTATCGGCGAGTTGGCAACACTCAACAATGCCGAAATCGCAATTCGCCGTGAGGAACCCCTGGTCGGCGAAATCATTGTCCATTTTCCCCGGGTCGGCTATACAGTACGATAGACTCCCAAAAGAAATTGTCCATTCATGCAGGAACAAGCGTAACAACGGTAAATTACGCGCAGATAAAGACTTTGGCAGAGAATCAAATCGACGGCAATGCAGCCGCTTTTCAGGCGCAGCTCCTTCCCGGCGTCTCCCGCACCTTTGCTCTGACGATCCCGCAACTGCCGGAATCGTTGCGACACATTGTCACCAATGCCTATCTATTGTGCCGGATTGCGGACACCATTGAGGACGACGTTGGGATCGACGCCTCACGTAAGAGGGAATTTCACAAGTTGTTTGTCAACGTGTTACAGGGACAAGCACCGTGTTGCGATTTTGTCGACTCGGTATCGCCGCTGCTTACCCAACAAACCTTGGCCGCCGAACGTGAGCTTATTCAAAATGCCGACAAAATTGTCGACATAACCTTGTCGTTCGACGCCACCAACGTCGATATTCTACGCCGGCATATCACCACGATGTGCCTCGGCATGCCCACCTTCCAGCACGGCCTCAAAGGACACGGACTGCAGAATCTCGAGACCCTGAATCGATATTGTTACTGCGTCGCCGGCGTGGTCGGAGAAATGCTCACCGAGCTGTTCTGCAACACGTCGCAGGATATTGCCAAACACGACCGCGAACTCATGGAATTAGCGGCGTCATTCGGACAAGGACTGCAAATGACCAATATACTAAAAGATGTCTGGGACGATAATCGCAACGGTACCTGTTGGCTACCCAAAGATGTGTTTTCGGCTGTCGGCTATGACCTCACCTTGCTGTCGCCGGGCCACGACCGTGGCACCTTTACGCATGGGATCTCACAATTGATCGGAATCGCCCACGCTCACCTCCGCAACGCATTGAGCTACTCGTTGCTGATACCACGCCGACATGCCGGGATTCGCCGCTTCTGTTTGTGGAGCATCGGTCTCGCCGTATTGACATTGCGCCGAATTCACGATAACCCACGATTCACCTCGGGACAACAGGTGAAAGTCTCCCGCAAAACGGTCACGGCCACCGTGCTCGTGACTAGCGCGGTATCCCGCAGCAATGTGATTTTGAGATCATTATTCGACAATATTGCCGCGGGTCTGCCCCTAGCCGACGCACTAACCGGCCCCTTTCGTATCGAGCGCACAGTCGGCCGGTAATACCCCCGCCTGCGCCCCTATTCCGGCATCACGGCTCCCGGGACCGTCGGTCCGGCTCAGATTCTGGAGAATTGATCCTCTATTTTCGGCTTGACGGCATAGTCCCATCGCCATAGCTTGACTCAAATTCTACAAAATCTCCTCGAGGCGACGACCACGGCTTTACGCAACCGGTCCGATAAAGGCAGAATGTGGGGTTGTCTTTGAGCATAATTATGCAGCGGCACGTGGCCGGCCCGCGGAGCATCCCGGCACATACGTAAGGAACCTCTGCGTAATTCCGGGCGAATCAAGTTGGGCTTCACAATGATCGAGATTAAGACGCAGAATGTCAGTAATAGCCCGGCTACTGCTACTACCTACAGGGATGTAGGTAATGAGCGAGAGCAGGGACGCGGTAGCGTTGCCTACAGGGATGTAGGTAATGAGCGAGAGCAGGGACGCGGTAGCGTTGCCTACAGGGATGTAGGTAATGA
>JAOTWM010000444.1 GCA_029862885.1 Gammaproteobacteria bacterium | reverse complement strand
GCTGAATGTACTTGAGGCCGGTGACATTCGTTTCGATGATGTGAGTTTCAGTTACGAGCAGGAACAAACTGTGTTACGTAATGTGAGTTTTGTTATACCGGCAGGGAGCAAGGTCGGTGTACAAGGTCCCTCCGGCGTGGGTAAAACGACATTGGTCGATCTACTACATCGACATTATGATTCCGATCAAGGTGCAATCTCAATTGCTGGACAAAACCTGACGCACGTCGACATCCAAGAGTTGCGCCGTCGCATCGCGGTCGTGGCGCAAGATACGGTCTTGTTATCCGGTTCCATTCTGGACAACGTGAAATATGCCAACCCGGATGCGCCAGATGATCAAGTGGGCGCCGCGTTGGAGCGCGCGCAGGTTACGGAATTTAGCCGGAGTTTCCCAGAGGGCGTACACACTCAAGTGGGCACCCGCGGGGCAGCCCTGTCGGGAGGACAACGGCAACGTATAGCCATCGCCCGCGCACTACTCCAAGGTCCACATATTCTGATACTTGATGAGGCAACTACTGGTGTAGACCGTGCGGCGGAGCGCAAAATTGTAGCTGCAATAGATGAACTCTTTCACGGCCGCACCCGGCTAATAATAACGCATCGGCCGATCGAGGATGATAGTTATGATATGACATTGACAATCACGATTGAAGGTGAGGTTACGGTTTCTCGTCGGTGAATATCAGAGTTGTTCGTGTTGGCTTGCTGGATAGCGGCATTATTGCCGAAACGGGTATTCAAGTGGTGGCTACACGGTGTTTTCATCTCGATGAAAATCAAACAGTAACTTGTTCAGCTGCCACCACCGATGTTTCTGGCCACGGCAGCATACTGGCGCAAATCATTACCGGCTTGGCTCCCAGCGTAGAAATCTTAAGTGCCCAAGTATTCGACGGTGCGCGTCCAAGTTCACCCGCTGTCGTTGCTGCGGGTCTGAAATGGCTGGTTGAGGAGGGGGCGGAAATAGTAAACATGAGTTTTGGTTTGGTGACGGATCGAAACGTCTTGCGCAGCGCCTGTAAGTTGGCTTCGCCAACAGGCGTAGTCTTGCTGGCGGCGGCGGCGGCGCGGGGGCATATGGTTTTTCCTGCGGCATATCCCAATGTCATCGCGGTGACCGGCGACGCACGTTGTGCCGTTGGAGAGTTATCATGCTTGCAGAATGGGTGGGCGGATATTGGCGCCTGTCCTGGCGGGCTCGATCATAAGCCGCATCATCGCGGTGGTGGGGCGAGTTTTGCCGTCGCCCATGTCACTGGGTTTCTCGCAAGGAGTATAGGTCACGGCGCGGTAGTGGATAACGCGTTCGAGTTTTTGCAGTCCCACTGTAGCTATTTCGGACGGGAACGCCGAACCGAAGATTGATCAAGCATGATTGATTCTGTGCAATTGCTCGGTGGCACCGCAGAAAAATCGCTGCTCGCTGGCGCAACCGTCACGTCGATCACGGCAATCTGGTTGCACAAAAAGCGACACATATTGACGCTAGTGTCGAGTGTTTTGTTGTTATTTGCTTGTATCAGTCTCAGCGCACATCTGTTATTGGATCATTTCGGCTATCGGTATGTCTGGTTGTATAGCGCTCCACAGTTACCAGCTTATCTAAAAATTTCAAATCTTTGGGGTGGTGAAGAAGGTACGTTGCTAGTACTGGCGACCATACTTTCTCTAATTGCCATAGGAGCCGTTAGATATCCGGGTTGGACTGGACCCGGTGTTCTGTTTTTAACAGCCGGATTCGCTTGTGCAGCGCTGATTTGGAACCCATTCACGACGACGTCAGCAGATCAGCTCGCTTTGTATCCGAGCCGTGGGATGAACGTTCATTTGACAACGATCTGGATTTCGTGATGATCGACCACCTATCGACGGTGACGTCGGTCCGGTAAGACAACTTTGCCAAATACTGGATTACCGTTATGCGCGGTATATAAGTGGGGCAGAATACATGCTCAATCCGTTCATCCATCGCAGCCTATTTAAAACCGATCAGGTGTGGGTCGTGCCGGTGTTTGCGGCAAGCGACAAAGCGTGGCGCATGCCGATTGAAGCAACTGTTGTGATCAGAACCTATCCGCTTCTGATGTGGTTGTGGGTAGGATTAACCATGGTTTGTGTAGGATCGATGGTGATTACGTTTCGAAATGGCGAAAGTAGGTTGGTTTTTTAGGCTTCGCGTCAGTATTGATGAAATGGACACATTCGTCGGAAGAGACACCATGGGTGCCAATAGTCAACATACTCGGTAGTCGCCGATAACTTACCCGGTGGCGGATACAGCGTTGACTCCTGGTTTTAAACTAGATGTGATTTGGAATCGGACACTTAAACGTTAGTTCGCCTGAGTTTAATAAACACTGGCTATTGGCAAACATGATACTTAATATATAACCAGTATATATCAGCTCAGAAAAGATCAGACACATGGTTGACATAGCCGTCTCATTCACCGAGTTCCGAAATCTTGATGCTGCTGTTTGTGGACAACCCTTGCTGGATAGTATTGTGCCGTATGTACCGGACAATATCCCCCTGCATATAAGCCATATCCGCCTCGGTAACGAGTTTTGTGAGCGCCTATTACCAACGAGAAGACAAATTGAAAAGGCAGCAGCGCTGGCAGATCAGTACGATGTATCTTTTGCGCTGGTTACGCCAAATCTAACCGATCAAGGACTCAAACGATTACAACATGTGATGTCGGCTGTGCCTGCAGCAAGCGAAATCATCGTGAATGACTGGGGCGTGGCTGATATGTTGGTACAACTGTACCCGGCGTTATCGCTTACCGCCGGACGTTTGCTGTGCAAACACCTGAAGGAGCCGCGTATTGCAGAACCAACTGTCGATCCGGTCGTTGACTGGCCGGTGAAAAGTGCCCATTTTCGGGAGCTGCTCGCCTCGTTCGGTATCAACCGGGTGGAAGTAGATCTGGCGCCGCACACAAGTATGCCGACCGCGAAAGCCGATGGAGTGAAGCTCACCCTGCATTTACACAATGGCTATACTGCCAAGAGTCATGTCTGCAAGATCGGATCAATTAAGCAACCGACAGCCCGTAAGTTTACCCCGGAGCACAACTGCCAACGGGAGTGCCTGCGTTATGTTACCAGCGTGAGCCGGATGATATATCCCTCCCGGAATGATCTTGGTGTCTTTCAGCGAGGGAACACCTGGTTTTATAACTATACCGAACGAATGAATGCCTCGATTGCCGAGGCGATACGCAATACTGTGGTGGATCGGACCGTAGTGATGTTGGATTGGCATGAAGATCATCGCACCCATTAGCAAGGTTGAAGAAGCCGGTGTGTTCGCCCGGGTTGGTGCGGAGGAGTTGTTTTTTGGTGTTGTTCCCAACGAATGGCGGGAGCGATACGGCCGTTTTACCACTAACCGGCGCGGTGGAAACAATCTGAACACCCTGGCGGAGGTCCGGGAAGTTGTGTCTACCGTACATCGGGAAGGAAAACGGGTTTCGGTTGCCGTGAACGGGGCCACGCATACGGCGGAACAGGTTGCGTATATGTCGGAGTTAGCAACTGAACTAGCCGCCTTGGATGTTGATGCCTTCATTGTGGGCGATATCCAGTTATTGTCCGTTATCCATAATCTTAAACTACCAACCAGGCTGCACGTGAGTTCTATAGCCGCCTGCCGGAATTCAGCGACTGCGCGCCTGTACTACAAGCTTGGGGCCAATCGCATCATCTTGCCGCGGCACATGTCACTACGGGAAATCGGTAGACTGGTTCGTGCGGTACCGGAGCTTGAGTTCGAGGTGTTTGTATTAAATGACGGCTGCCCTTATGAAGAAGGGCTTTGTCATACCTTGCATCTACCGACAGAACTGGGCGGGCCAATCTGTTTCGAGTCGTTCGAGACCGAATTGGAACGGATCGACGGGAAACCACTAAACCTTGCTGAACAACGGAATATCGATACCAACGAGAGGTGTTATTCCCATTGGCGCTGGTCAAAATTCTCTCGCGGATTTAGCACCACCACTGCTGGACAACCGTACGGCCCGTGTGGCTTGTGTGCTATTCCAACACTAAAAGAGATAGGAGTTGAATATATCAAGATAGCCGGGCGTGACGGGAACTCACTACGTAAGCGGCGTAGTCTTGATATGGTACGGGAAGTTGTTGATCTGCTCGCTACAGAAAATAACAATGAAGAAATCATTTCTTTTGCGAAGCGAATGCGGGGAGAACCTGATCTGTGCCAGGATGGATGTATGTGCTACTACCCGGAGGTACTGTCAAGTTGAGACGGCATCGCGGACAATAGGATGATGAAAAACAATACTGATTACCTGTCGGTGTCTAATTCCTAATTTTCGCCCTAAATCAATGGCCGACCCTGTAAGTAATTCTGTGTAACTGCCCGGTTACAGAGTTTCCGGCATACGATCCGGGAACTCGATCATAAAACGGTTCAACGCACCTTTCCAATTTCGGATCGGCATGGACCATTTCTTCGAC
>JAOTWM010000443.1 GCA_029862885.1 Gammaproteobacteria bacterium | reverse complement strand
TCCATTCGTAAAATGTGGGCACTGGGCAAGAAATGGCCGACTCCCTAATAGAGCGCTCATAGGCAACACCCCCAGTAAGCTAGCTAATTTGAGTCACGCAACCAACGGAAATGAAAAGAAAATGCAAGGAGTGTGGTAGGCCCGGTCTGAATGTATCGAGGGTACTTCTGCCGAATCCCGTGAGCTGTAAGTTTTGCGGCACCGAGCACGTGGTTTCCCGTTTTGAGAACGTACCCTATGTGGTTGCCGGGGGGCTTTTGGTCCTATTGGTCGTGGCGTGGTGGGGAAAAGTGATTCACTGGGCAGCGTTTGTCGCGCTCCTCGGTGCTTGGTTGGTATTCGATTTCTTATGGGGGGTTTTCATACCGCTACGGCCGGTCGGTGATGCAAAGGATGCGGAATCCGATTCGAACCGCAAACCGCCGTCTTAACCTATGTGCCAGCACGGCTTAACCCCGACTTCAAGCAGCAAGATTACTTAGCAAGGTTATGACGATGAAACGCTGCACCGCCATCCAGGAAGATAACCCTGTTGGACGGAGGAATGGGATCGATGCGTACGGCTTGCTCGTCATGCCCGGTGAACTTTTAGCGAGGAGTTTGACGGCTGTCAGTGCTAACGCGCGCCAATCAAGTGAACATTAAAACCGAAAGCGCGTGCACAGCTTCTAACTAAAATGAATACTTCGACACCTGAGCTTAGGAAAGAAACCGCCCGGCTGTACGAGAAACTAAACAAGCTCGGCTGGGGGAGAGATGATTGCGAGCTCATTGCGCCGATCACATCCGAGATTGCTCAGCTAAAAGACGAGCAAAATGCCGTAATCCTCGCGCATTCTTATCAAACCCCGGACATTATGTACGGCGTGGGGGATTACGTTGGGGATTCGTATGGGTTAAGTCGCATGGCGACCAAGCATCCAGCACAAAAGATTATTTTTTGTTCGGTGTATTTTATGGGAGAAACCGCAAAACTGCTGAACCCCGACAAGGAAGTGTTGGTGCCGAGAGTGGCTGGTTGTTCGTTGGCGGATGCGATCACCGGTAAGCAGGTTCGTGCTCTTCGAGAAAAGCATCCTCATGCAGGAATAGTCTGTTATGTGAATACCTATGCAGCAGTCAAGGCTGAGAGCGACGCATGTTGCACATCATCCAACGTAGTGGAAGTCGTCGAGGCGATGCCTCAAGAAGAGATTGTTTTCATACCGGATAGGCTGATGGGCCTGAACCTTCGAAATATGACCTCCAAAACGATCATTACGTGGGATGGAACCTGTGTAGTACACGAGGGCTTCAATGAAGACACCATTAAAGATATTCGTCAACGTTTTCCAGGGGTGAAGATATTGGCACACCCTGAATGCGCACCGGGGGTGGTGGCGTTGGTTGATTATGCCGGTGGTACATCCGGGATGCTCAATTATGTACGTGAGTCATCAGCAAAGACTTTTATGTTGGTCACGGAGTGTGGCCTTACTGACCGTTTCAAAGCGGAATTTGCAGGCAAGGAAATCGTCGGCACCTGTATTCTTTGCCCTTACATGAAACAGATACAGCTTGAAGATGTGTTGAAGGCGCTTAAGAATCCTTCTCCCGATCAATATATCGAGATTCCGGAGGATGTTGCAGCGCGTGCCAGAGCTAGTCTTGAAAAGATGTTCGAATACGAACAGATAGGGAAATCCAAGAGAAACAAGAAGCACTAGCTGGCGTGTGACCGATGAGTTCGTACAGCGACATGCGCCGCACGTTATCGCCAATTGCAGGAAATTAGTGGTTGAAAGCCACATGTATAGAGGTGGCGCCGTGCAACGAATACGTTAGTGCACAGAGGCGTCGAGTCGAGGTCATTGAGGTGAGACATACAATCCCGAGGAGGTGTGATGTTAAGGGCTGTCGATATCGCTGAGGAGCTGGACAAACTCGTCATGCTGGAGGGGCGCAGCAACGAGACCACCCCAGAAGAGGAAGATGCGGCGTTCGCCACCTTGGCAGCGTACCGTGACGGTGGCGTATTCGCGGGTAGCTTCTCCGGTGAAAGCCCCTGGGAGCGGCATCGGAACGGCGATGAATTAGTCCATGTGTTGCGGGGAAGTACCGCCTTGACGATCATGACCGAAACTGGACCTGAAGTTTTCGCGTTGACCGAAGGCATGATCATCATCGTGCCCCAAGGGCACTGGCATAAGTTCAAATCGGACGAGGGTGTCACCGTGATGACGGTCACCCCTCAACCAACAGACCACACGACGGCGGATGACCCATGCACCGTGATCTGAGACGCGACATAACAACGTCACGACCGGGGGGATTTGGAATCAGTCAGGAAATACCGAGTAACCGCTTCGAGATTTTGTTTCGGGTTAGGTCTCAAGCGTTAGATTCCAAGCAGCGATTGGCTCGTCTTATTGGAATTCTGAGCTGAAGGGCAAGCGGTGTTTGGGACTCACAATAAGTAGAGTGGCCGTGGTTATGGTTCTCAGTGGCCATTTCTCCTTACACCTTGGGGGAAACTAGGAATGTCTCGAAAAATTCGGTTTCGTCGGTTTATCGACGACGTCATCATCCATACGCCTTTGGTAAGAATGATTGTTCTGTTAATTGTGTTATGGGTGGTGTTTTCTGCGGGTTTGTACGTCACCGAGCGTGGAGCGGACGGTTCGGCAATCTCATCGTACGGAAATGCCCTGTACTGGGGCATCGCGGCATTGTCTACCGCGGGTATAGCAGATGCGCCTGTCTCCGGCGTGTCACAAATAATTGGGGGGGTATGGATAGTCTTAGGCTCGGTGCTTTTCTTCGGAACGATTGTCGCTACGGTGACCGCGTATTTCATGCGCCCGTTGCAACGTCCCGTCAATCAAATCGTCGAAACGATCGAGTACAATCTCGAGCAACTTGATGATCTATCCATCGATGAGTTGGATTTGCTTAAAGACACGACCGATGCGCTCATTGTTCATATGGAGCACTTAAAGGAAGCCCAAGGGAAAAGCGATAAGCGCTAAAACACGTTGCCCGTGCACGCTCTGCCGACAGTTCAAGAACGACCGGTAGGCAAGTGATCAATGCGAGCTTAAATGTCCGACGATAAATTAGAATCCGCGGTCCGCGAGGAGATAGAAGCACTCCATCGATTCTTTGTCGCATGGTTTTCCGGCTCTGTACCTACGAGCGATAGCGTATTCGAAGCCGAATTCTTGAGGCGCTTCGATGAGCATTTTGTCCTCGTCCCGCCGGCGGGAACCGTGCTGCGCCTCTCCGTATTAGCCACGAACATCCGCTCAGCACACGGATCGAATCCGGATTTTAGAATAGCGATTCGGGGCGTCACGATTCATCGCGCATGGGGAACATATATTTTGGCCACATACGAGGAGTGGCAGCGGAATGCCCTGGCGTCGACACCGCCTGATAATGGACGGATTTCAACGGCGTTGTTTTACTCCGGTGACGCGTTTCGGTGGCTTCATCTCCACGAAACCTGGTTACCCAAGACGGTGATGCAGCGTGGTCCCTATGACTTCTAGCTCGCCGTGAGGTACGCTCGTTAGCGGGCACCGGGAAGGGATACAGCTCTTCGATCTTTCACTGCAGACCACAAACGGTATCGTTGACGCTACTGGATTTTAAGGATCATGAAAACCGCACCGCAACTGAAGAAATTGATGACACCGTTCCCGTACTCCATAGACCTCGATGCTTCCGTTAAGCAAGCTCAAGATTTGATGGAGCAGCACAATGTTCATCATCTTCCTGTCACAGAAGGCCATACTCTCATCGGCGTGGTGACAGATCGTGACGTAAAAGCGAAATTGGCTGAGCGCTCTGGCTATCGCAGCGGCTTAGTAGTGAGAGACGTGTACGTCTCGGATGTGTACGTTGTGGCTATCGATGAACCCCTAGACAATGTCTTAATGGCCATGGCGGAGAGACATATTGGCTCGGTCCTGGTTACGAAGAAAGGAAGGTTAGCCGGGGTATTCACGAGTACTGATGCATGCCGTGGTTTCGGCGACTATCTGCGTGAGTTGTTCCCACGAGGAACCGGTGATGAGGTCGCCTAGCAGTTCTCTCACTCGGCGCACTTGCATTGGACATCTTGGCCCCGACATCGAGCAGTGGCCGGGCTCCGAAGCGCTAACATAGGTTTGCTGGTGCCGCAACGTTGAATAGGCAGCGTATAAGAAGGTATGTCGCCTATTTTTGTATCTTTGGACTACTTTTTTCTGCAGCTTTAGTTATTTATGGCGTAAAGGGGCCTTATTTCAAGACTGAACCCTTGTTATCAGCTTTCACTTTCTCGAGTGCGGCGCCACAACGCTTCGAGTTCGAAATCGATCGTTCTGATCATTATTTGATCGAGATTCATTTATCAAACATCTTTCCCGATAAGAAAATGGATTCCATCCTTGGGGATTTCGTTCACAGCGGTCAGCGTTCCCTCATCGATGTTGAATGGGATATTAAAACCAAGGGCCAAGTTATTGCGCGGGGAT
>JAOTWM010000049.1 GCA_029862885.1 Gammaproteobacteria bacterium | reverse complement strand
CATTCGTCACCGGGAACCCCATAGTCATGCTCCACCTCGGCCAACAAAGACGTGTCGCCCAATCGTAGCGCGTCGCCGGTAGTGGGGCCGTACATCTGCGCATATTCTTTGCGTGTCATTTTCGCCATCGATCTACGCTCCCTTGAAATTTCGTTGTTTGGCACGTTGCAAAGCGTCTGCCTTGCGAATGTCACTGTTCGCCGATCCATTGGTAAGGCTATTTAGCCCGTATAACTCTTGTGTTCCGCCAAAGGTTGTCAGCGATACTTTTTTAGATTCACCCGGTTCGAACCGGACCGCGGTGCCCGCAGGAATATCCAGATGCATGCCATACGCCGCTTCTCGTTCAAAATCCAGTGCGCGATTAGTTTCGAAGAAATGATAGTGGCTACCAACCTGTATAGGTCGATCGCCGGTGTTAAGTACTTTGATGCTCGCCTTTCTTCGGCCCTTGTTGATCTCGATATCACCAGCGCTCGGCAACAACTCACCAGGCACGACCTGCTCGGATTTCTTCGATTTCTTCTTACCGGGACGTATGGGATCATGCACCGTAACCAGTTTCGTGCCGTCAGGAAACGTGCCTTCAACCTGAATCATAGATATCAAATTGGCCACGCCTGGCATGACATCGTCGGTGCTAAGCAAGGTTGACCCGAACGAAATCAAATCGGCGACAGATCGCCCTTCGCGCGCGCCTTCGAGTATTTCATCGCTGATATACGCGATCGTCTCCGGGTGGTTGAGTACGAGGCCCTTCGCTTTTCTCTTTCTCGCTAACTCTGCGGCCGTGAATATTGTTAAACGTTCCATTTCGGTAGGTGTAAGCAACATTCGTTAATTCTCCATAGTTTGTAGTTCGATCTTTAATTTACAAACAAACGATACGACATCGTCTCATGCCGCATTACAGCGATTTCTTGTTCTGGAGTGAACGTGGATATATTTCTCGGATCGGCGGGTGGGATCGATAGTATTTCCTCGATTATCGTGTGTGCCCCATTCACAATTTCTTGGGCGTCGATGTGCCCAATAATTCCGAGGCGCAAGGCAGCGCCGACCAACCCGATGCAAAACGTATGGGCCGCCATCGCCTCCGCCACCGATTCCGCGATACCCGACCCGCGCCACACCAAGCCCTGCACAATGGAATTGTGTCCATCCGCCATCGATCGATTAATCATGCTCTGATATTCAGAGGCATAATTCGTTCCCAGTTTCACGTGCACTCCCAGTAACGATCTGCCAGCGCGGCGGGAGCCAACCCGGGACTCGTCTGCCAAGGTTTGGGCTTCCACTAACGCATCCAATTTGGCGACCCGACTAAGATCGTCGGCGGCACGGTAGGACGCGACCAAAATCGGCCGGTCAAAGTCGCCCCAACGATTTGATAATTGACCGTACAGAAAAGTCTCGACTTCCTCTGATGACGCAATTCGATTTTCGTCCACCAGCATTTCCAAACCAGCAGACATGGCGATCGCGCCTCCAGGAAAGAAACTGTCGCCGTGCTGCAACGACCGGAGAAGGTCGGCGCGATCAACCTTAAGCAATTGGTTTAACACGATTATTCTGCAAAAAAGGTTGGAGCCTTGTGAGGTAGTCTTGCTCTGGGCCTTCCAGCGCTATGTGCAGTTCAGGCCCGTTGAACTTTACGCGCCAATGTAGGTTACCCACAAAGTAACCTAGCTCGACGGCGCTCGGTAAATCGGATGGGAGCAAACACAGCCATTGTTCTTCCGCCATCCGCACCACTAAGGCATGCTCCGGCTCCAGAACCAACACGGCACCATCCAACAGCTGTTGATCGCGCGGCAACGCGATCAGATATTCGTTACCGCTTTGTGAACTCACCCGCAAACGATGACGCAAAGTATCTTCACGTTGCAGGATAATATACTCGACGGCATCGTCGTGCCCTAAATCATGCAATCGATCGGCAATGACTGCGTTACTCGCGTATCCTATTACCTCAACGATGGTTTGGGTCACACGCCTATAAACCTACGAGCGATTACTTGTTACTGTCGATCGGCTATGCCTGCTCGTAGGCGTGGCCCGCACGCAAGACCGTTGCATCCTCAAAATGTCGACCTGTTATCATCAGGCCCACCGGCAATCCCCGCACACTCTTACACGGTACCGTAATCGATGGATGCCCCGTTAAATCGAAGGTCGCGGTATTCGCAACCATGTTCAAAGCTTGTCGAATATAAGTTTTGCGGTCGTCTTCGGGGCTCGGCGGTACTTTGTGCGCGGTCTGGGGTGTGGTCGGCATTACGACCAAATCATACGATTCAAAAACTTTGTTGTAGGCCTCTGTCAGTTGATTTGAAAGATTTCGAGCCCGCCCGTAGAAAACACCGTGGTATTGATCCGTCATATAGTCCCCGATCAACGTGCCCAGCTTTGCCGTCGGAGAAAAATCGCCCCCGTGAGAAATGATGCCACGCCCCATAGCGGACATTAACCGCGGGTTATACCAGCCTTTGTTTTGATAACTATGATGGCCAGCGTAAAAACTAGACACACCTCCTTCAATGGCAATGGCATTCCAAAGCGGTACCACGGTGTTGTGCTCGGGAATCGACACTTCCGTGACTTGCGCTCCAAGCTTTTTGAGAACCTTGAGTGCATTCTTCACGGCCGTATCCACGGTTGAGCTTGAGAGCTGCGAACCGAAACCCTCCTTGACCACGGCGACTTTGAGCTTTTTCATATGGCCCGTTAACGCTCTGGTGTAATCCATGGAATCGACCTGGTCCGGTTGACGCGGGTCAGCCGCGTCCGGATCTTTACCGGCAATCACCGAAAGCAACAAGGCTGCATCTTTAACGGTACGAGTCATTGGACCGATGTGGTCTATGGTGAGATCGAAACCGACGATTCCGGTGTAGGGAACCAGGCCGTGGGTAGGTTTGTGGCCGACTATCCCAGACCAGGCCGCCGGTATACGAATCGACCCCCCTTGATCACCGCCGAGCGCTATGTCTACCAGATTTTTAGCGACCGCGGCCGCTGAGCCGCACGAAGAACCGCCCGCCGTATGTTTCGAATTTCTTGGATTAAGGGTTACACCGTAAGCGCTCGTATGTCCTCCACCGGAAAACGCGAAATCGTCGGTATTCAATACCGCGGAAATATGACCGCCCGCCTCCAATATACGTGTAACAACGGTTGCATCGATATCGGGCGTATAGTCATAGAGCAGTCGCGAGGCACAAGACATCGGAATCCCAGCCACACAGATCGTGTCCTTAACGCCGATAGATTTACCAGCAAGCTTACCTTTTGCGCCCGGGACTTTTACCGAACACGTTCTAACGATCGAATTTAGCGGATCTTCGGCTGGCGTTAAACGGCGCCCCGGTACGCGTACCGCTGGCACTACTTCGCGAACCGGATCCGGATATTGCTCCAATTCGTCATACAAATTGAGGTTATCACAAACTAGTTCATATAAATCGTCCAGTTCGACTTCTGTTAAACGCAAATGGCGTTTCGAACTGATTGCGGCGAGATCGGCTTTAGAAGGACGACGAAGTGGCATAACAACTTCTCCTTAGTTGGCAGTTAAAACATATTCTTCGGAACGCCGATGCAAATAGGGCGCACCGTATTGTTTCGCTCAAATGGTCAGGTAGGCATGTATTTTATCAGTATCGACGTCTTCTCGATTGTCCTCGTAGACAAACTCACCTTTTTCCATTATTAGAAAACGGTCGGCAATTTCCATGGTAAAACCCAATACCTGCTCAGACACAACCAGCGCAAAATTTAGCTCAGCCTTCAGATGATTGAGTGCCTTGGCAATTTCCCTAATAATTGACGGCTGAATCCCCTCCGTTGGCTCATCCAGAACAAGTACTTTCGGATTACTGACCAACGCCCGGGCGATCGCTAGCTGCTGTTGCTGTCCACCGGAAAGATTGCCGCCACGACGCGTCTGCATCTCCTCGAGCACGGGAAACACGTCGTAGACGAATGGCGGTATCGTCCTAGTTTTTGATATCTGCATGGCGGCGAGAATATTCTCCCGAACCGTCAGGTAGGGAAAGATCTCCCTGCCTTGGGGCACATACCCCATCCCAGCAATAACTCGTTCGTGGCTTTCGGCGCTCGTGATCACCTGCCCACCAAGCGTTACTGACCCGGAACGCACTGGCAACAACCCGATCAACGCTTTTAGCAATGTGGTTTTTCCCATACCGTTGCGTCCCATAATGGCGATTGATTCCCTGTCCTGCAATTCGAAATTAATATCACGGACTACATGGCTGTCTCCATAAAAAACATTTAAATTGTCAATTTTGAGCGCCGCGGTCATGTTATCTACCTAGATACACCTCGATGACACGCTCGTCATTCTGCACCTCATCCATGCTCCCTTCCGCCAACACCTTACCTTGGTGCAGAACGGTGACCGTTTGCGCGATCATTTTAACGAACACCATATCGTGTTCGATGACAACCAGCGATCGGCCTGTTGCGATATCATTCAGCAGCTCGGCCGTCAACTCACGTTCGCGGGCGCTCATTCCCGCGACCGGTTCATCGAGCAGCAATAGATCTGGTTCTTGCATCAGCAACAATCCTATCTCAAGCCACTGCTTTTGACCGTGCGAGAGTTTGCCCGCCTTGGTCTTCAGTTGTCCTTGCAAAGATATGCGCTCCGCGACCGACTCAATTTTCCGCCTACTCTCGGACGTGTGCTCGAAAAACAACGCTCCAAAAACACTCCGCTCCGTTGGAGAAGAAATCTCGAGGTTCTCGAAAACCGTCAAATCCTGGTAAATCGATGGGGTTTGAAATTTACGTCCGACCCCCGCACGGGTAATTTGGTACTCGACCATTTTCGACAATTCCAGGTCCTTGAACTTGATCGAACCGTGAGTCGGCTTGGTTTTCCCGCATATCATGTCTAGCAGAGTCGTCTTGCCCGCACCGTTCGGTCCAATCACTGTCCTCAGTTCTTCACGGTTCACGGAAAACGAAAGATCGTCCACGGCCTTGAAACCGTCGAATGAGACGGTCAGATCGGACACCGTGAGAATCTTGCTCATCGACTCAACCTGACCGTTTGCCTACATCGCGCAGTTTATCAAGAATTCCCGCCAAACCTAGCGGCAAAAACATTACAACGAACACGTACAGCGCGCCGATAAAATAGGTCCAGTATTCGACAAAATTCTCGGAGAAAAACGTCTTCGCGCCGTTGACAAGAAAAGCACCGTATACGGCGCCGATCAACGACAACCGACCACCAACCGCTGCATAAATAACCATTTCGATAGAAGGCACGATACCCACCAGTGATGGTGACGCTAGACCCACTTGTATCGTGAACATGGCGCCTCCGACTGACGCGAACAACGCGCCAACAGCGAAAACAAACGCCTTGAACATCGCCGAATCGTATCCTGAAAAACGTGCGCGATCTTCTTGATCACGGATGGCCACCAGTACCCTGCCCAATAGGCTTTTAAGGATGAAACGGCCAACCAATACCGCTAGCAGCAATAAAACAACCGTTATGAAGTACATCACGTACTTGGCTGTGTCATTGTCTAAATCGAGCCCCATGAAGGTCTTAAAGTCAGTGATACCGTTGATGCCCCCGGTGTAGCCCTGTTGACCAATGATGACGATGGCCATGATCGCAGCAATAGCAAGGGTGACGATCGTGAAATAAACTCCACCGACGCGGTTTCGGAAGTTCACGTAGCCCAATATGAACGCGACTAGAGGAGGCAGAATGATGATCGCCGGTATCGTTATCCAAACGTGATGAAACGGCTCCCAGAACCACGGCAACTCCTCTATGCTGTTCCATACCATAAAGTCCGGAAGGCCGGCGGCACCGAAAAAAGCGGACAAAGCCGTACCTGACGATGAATCCGGATTCGCGGCAGACTCGAGTTTAAGGAACATGGCCATCATGTAACTGCCCATACCGAAGAACATTCCCTGACCCAGGCTCAAGATTCCACCGTATCCCCAGATGAGCACTATTCCGACGGCTGGAAAAGCGAAGCAAAGATACTTCGCGGCCAACCCCAGCCGAAACACGTCTAAGCTAAGCGGGACGACAAGTAGGAGTAGTACCCCCAGAACCACCACTCCGAAACGTTCAAGCATACCCACGGCCGTACTTGCCAAGGTTGGATTAAATTCCGGCTTCTCAGTGGTGGCTGCCTTGTCCATCAACGCCTGACTTTAGTGGCAAATAAACCGTTCGGTCGAAAATACAACACGGCGATAACCAGCAACAGTATGCCGGCTCGTGCCATCGACCCACTTAGATAAAACTCGAACCAGGTCTGCATTTGACCGATAAAAAACGCAGACATAATGGTCCCCAACAAACTCTCCACGCCGCCGAATACGACAACGATAAAAGTGTCGACGATGTACGCCTGGCCTGTGTCCGGAGCGGTCGATGCCAACATAGTAAACGAACTGCCGGCGATTCCGGCCAGGCCGCATCCTAATGCAAAGGTATAGGCGTCGACACGCTTCTGATTGATTCCAATGGCCCCACTCATCCCACGATTTTGTGTTACCGCTCGTATGAGGAGTCCCCGACGTGTTCTATATAGAAACAGATAAACCAAAGTTGCTGTCAAAAAGGCGAGTCCGACAATGAAAATTCGACTCATAGGAAAGGAGACGTCTTCCGAAACCTGCCATACGCCTTGCAGCCACGAGGCGGTGGGGACCTCAACGGGCCTGGGATTGATGAACTGACGATATAACTGCTGCAGTATTAATCCCACGCCCCAGGTTGCCAGCATGGTGTCGAGCGGGCGCTTATATAAAAACTGAATAAGACTACGCTCAAGAAAATACCCGAATACAGACGTGGCGAAAAATGCGAGCACGACGCCCACAATGAAGTAAATACTCATAAGGCTCGGGAAATACGCTTCGAACAGCACCGATGTCCCGTAAGTCGCATAGGCCCCCATGGCCATCAACTCGCCATGGGCCATGTTAATCACGCCCATGAGCCCAAAAACAATGGCCAATCCCAGCGCCATCAACATCAGGATTGAGAACACACTAAGACCGGTAAAGGCCTGTAACGCGAACATCTCACCGCTCATAACAATTCATTTCCCCCCGAAACGTCGAAGAAGAATCTAACCCTTACAAAAGCGGGGTAGAGAGAGCCGCATATAGCGGCTCTCCCCGCGTACAGCAGATTACCGAATTATTATAGTTTTGGGAATGGATCGGGCTCAATGAGGGGCGATTCATAAAGCATTTTCGCCTGTCCATCGGGCAGGAACTCTCCGATCCGGGCATGTTTCCATAGATGATGGTTGTCCGTATGAAACTTCACTTTACCCTCGGGCGCATCGATTTCAAGTCCGGACGAAGCGGCCACAACTTTCTCTACATCGAAGCTCTGTGCTTTTTCCGCGGCCATCGCCCATAGATGCACCGCAATGTAGGCGCACTCGAGTGTGTCGCCAGTCACGCGGTTGGCGCCGTACTTCTTCTTAAATGCACTCACGTATTTTTCGTTCGTCGGGTTGCTCAAACTCTGGAAATAACCCATGCAGGTCAAAGTGCCCGCGGTATTCTCGGAGCCAATGCCAGACACTTCTTCTTCTGATACCGCGAGTGACAACACGGTCGTGCCGGCATCGATAATACCGGCTGCTTTCAATTGCTTGAAAAACGCGACATTACTGCCGCCTACCACACAATTGACGATGACATCCGGTTTGGTCGCTTTGATCTTGTTGATCGCGGAGGAGAACTCGATGTGGCCCAGAGGATAGTAGTTCTCCCCGGCCACCGTACCGCCCAAACGATCGAGAGTGATTTTACACAGTTTGATCGTGGTACGAGGCCAGATGTAATCAGAGCCAACCAGAAAAAAGCTTTTTCCGCGATTTTCATACAACCATTCCGTCGCCGCAATGGAGGATTGGGTTGCCTCCTGAGCGGTGTACATAATGTTGGGTGAAATCTCCAGTCCCTCGTAATACGTGGGGTAATAAAGAAGGCCCTTCAATTTCTCAAAAACCGGCAACACGGCTTTACGGGACGCCGATGTGTAACATCCCATCACTGAGGCGACTTTGTCTTTTTCGATAAGTTTGCGTGCTTTCTCGGCGAACGTTGGCCAGTCACTTGCACCGTCTTCGATGACGGCTTCAATTTGCTGACCCATGACTCCGCCCGCATTATTGATCTCTTCTACCGCCAGCAATTCAGAATCGACTACAGATTTTTCAGCGATCGCTATAGTACCCGTAAGGGAATGCAAAATTCCCATTTTTACGGTAGCGGCACTAGCTCCTTTGGGCCAGATAAATGGCATCGGTAAGGCAGTTGCCGCGGCGGCCATCGCACTAGTTTTAATAAATTTTCTTCTATTTCTATCGCTCATTTTGTCTCTCCTCATTAGTGGATAAATAAATTCACATACTTGTTCCAAACCTCCATAACCAACATATACAACCCAGCACTCCTGACCCGGGCGCGCTGAACATCAATAACTGCGACACAGTACACGATGCCTGAATAAACTAATATATCACCTGAGGGGATATTCTTGCGCATTCCTTAGTTCGCTCCGCCAGCCTACACGACCTCGTACCAATTCGTGCTGACCGATTCAATTCTGCCCTACTCGAATTGACCATACAATACATGCTCACGGTCACAAATTGAATCGCCTTGGAAAGGTGACTAATTTCGCTAAATACGCTCCTTAGCTGATTCTGTCGTTAACAACCGGCCGTTCGATGTACTGCGCCCTCTGCACTAATCCTTCCCCACGTCCGAAAAAACTTCCAAATAAATAAGCAATTAGCGCGACTCCTCACGAACAACTATTGTTCTTCCACATGCGTAAACAGATATAAATACGCCCCCAGTACCATTCCGGCAATCGGCCCGACTAGATAAATCCAATAGTATGAAAAATCACCGTAGGTAAGATATGGTCCAAAGGCACGGGCGGGATTCATCGCCGCACCAGCATAAGGCCCCATTAGAAATACTTCGATACCGACCGTGGCACCTATCGCGAGACCGGCAAATTTATTAAACGCCGACTTGTGAAATCCGGTGCCACAGATAACCCACATCAATAAAAATGATAAAAACAGTTCAATAATGAATGCGCTAGATGCGGTCACACCAATGCTGACATTCGGAATATTGACACCCATTTTTCCGTAGTCGCCTATTACCCAGAACAAGAATAGTCCTGCCACTGCCGAACCGAACATTTGTGCGACAATGTATCCTGTCAACAAGCGTTTCTGTAATTTGCCAATAACGACTGCAGCAATAGACAGCGCCGGATTTACGTGGGCGCCTGATACGTTACCAAATGTATAGACGACAATCATTATGATTGAACCTGATGCAATTCCAGCGCCGATGGGACCAACCGCGCCCGTTATATCGTCAATCATAACCGCACCGGCCGCAAAGAAAACCAGTGCGAATGTACCGACGAATTCACACATGTATTTCCGAAAATCATCAATGCTCAATGAATGCGCCGCCCACCTAATCCGGATACTTCATGAAGGGTTCAAAGAGTCTCGATTCATTGTCCGCTTTCGTGAACTGTCCGGGCTAGGCTGTCAATCTAAAATACAACATAGGAAGACGTTCGGGCAGGGACTCTAACTTGTTGATCTGAATGAAGTTTCTGTGCCCGAATATGCGCGTGAGGTAATTTTCACCCCCTGACTCAAGGCCCACGCAAAATACATCTATTCCATCCTGCGCCAATGTGTGAACGGCGTGCCGTGCGTCCTCCACCAGATATTTCTTATCGGAGATGTCAACGTCAGCTGGCTCACCGTCCGTGAGAACCAGTAGTAGCCGTCTATGTGTCAATTGGGCTTTCAGATCTTCGCCAGCGTGTCTGATCGCCGCTCCTAGCCGCGTCGAGAATCCGCTTGATAGACCCGCGAGATAAGACTGAGGAAGCTTTTCGTAAGGCGTGTCGAAGTCCTTTACGCGATAATATCGCACCTCTTCGCGTTGATTTGAGCAAAACGCTGCGATGGCGAATGGATCATTCAGGCCTGCCATAGCATGCGCGAGTAATACCGTTGCCTGGCACTCGAGATCAATAACTTTTGTCTTTGACCCTTGAACCCGGTCATTGGTCGACTCCGAGATGTCAAGCAATACAAGTACTGAGAGATCGCGGTGGCGACGCTCGGTGCGAGAATATACCCGTGGGTCGGGGTGTTCACCGAGCCTTTTACTTATCACGGCCTCAATACATGCATCGATGTCGAGGTAATCTCCATCGTGTTGTTTTCTTACAATTTCCGGACGACTTACTCGCGCGTTGCTCACCAATAGCTTAATCCTACTAACCACCTCGGCATGTTGTTCTAAGATACTGTCCACCAATCGCGATCGGCCCGGTCTTGGCACGTACTCGACAATGGTTGTCCATTCCCTACGCTCACGTCCGGTGACGTAGTCGTATTCGGCATACCGTGCAACCGTTATACCTTCCTCTTCGACAACCTGAACCGATATCGGGTTCGCTTGTTCATCATCACTCCGCTCGTGTTCTTGTCGCTCACTATCCGGCGGTGATTCATCATCGTCTTGTTGCTCCTCAACGCGAATGGAGTCCAACATCATCTCGGCTTCCATCGGCATCGAGGATTGCTGATCGCCAAAATCCCACAATCCGCGGTTGTCGTCACGATATGCAGGCTCGACCACATACGTTCTGGCATTAAACTGCACCCGCATCTGTCCAAGATTGTTCCCCAGCAAGCCACCGATTTCACGGCTGACGTTACCGTCCCATTTGTGTTTGTTGGTTTCGACCATCTCGCGACCGCGGCGCACCCAACCGTCACCGTCTTCGTAAGCGGGGTCAATCAATGCACGAGACAACCTCGCCAGCAAGCTCGGTGCGGTCATCACTCCACTCGCTTGCGCAATATGAAAAGGTAGCCACAAACGTCGCAGGCCAGGGAATTCCTGCATCGCCAAGTATTCAACTCGAGCGTCTTCAATTAAAGAGACTAAAGCCACTTGCATGGGTTTTAGTTTCAACACCGGGAACGGCTTACCGGAGTACGTCATGTGCGCGCCGATATGAGCTATGGTTGCGCGGAACAAATCGTTCGCCTGGCCACCCCTGTAACCCGGAAACGCTGGAGGAACGCAAATAATCCCGCCGCCGAAGGTGGCGCGTCGCCAAACGTGATCAGGCGCATGCATAGATGTTTCGCGCAACGGTGCGCGAATTCCCCATAATGCGTTTAGATAACCTTTCAGTTCGCGCTGAATGTCCGAGAAAATAACCGAGCCCGATTCACGCTCCAACCATCGCTCGGCTTCTGGGTTCGCGAAGGTAAAGTATTGAAGTCGACGCTCGGGGTCCGTGCCTGCTGCCCTAACACCCGCGAGCAACCAAGATTCCAATCGCGATACATTTAGCCGGTCTAACAGTTTATCCATTTGCTGTAAAACGACTTGGAACGATTCCGGCGCCAAGTTGGCGAATCGCTCCATCAGGCCCAGCCACGATCGAAACCGCCATTCATCTCCCTGCAATCGAATAGCCGTACGCAATGCTGTCGGTGGCAGCTCTTCGGCAGCGGCTTTACCGGACTTTATAGCAACCGAGGAAACGACACTGGCGAGTTGGAGAGCATCCTGAGGATCTATCTCTTCGGCGAGTTCGCAGGAATAGCGTGTATATGAATCGACAACCCCTTTGCCGTATCCCGCCTGCTCCAACCGGCGGCGCGCTCTAAGCCAACGTGCCTCATAGGCTTCGGGAAAGGAATGGTGGAGAATTTGATTTAAAATGGCCTCATCGGCCAGTTTGCCGTCGTTAACGACAACGTTAAGGAAGTCAGGTTTGCCGCGATTCGTCATCCCATCCTATCTGATGCATCAAGTAACTTCAGGCACAAGCCGCAATAGCAGCCCCTAGAGCGCGGCGAATATCAAGGTCGTCGGTGAGCGGGAGTACGAGAGCAATTTCACAGGCTTCACCAAGTGGAATTCCTCGATTAATGAGTTTTCCGACATGGATTAGCATCCGTGTGGAACACCCTTCTTCAAGACCATGGCCCTTGAGATTACGCGATCGCTCGGCGATTTTCACAAGCTTTGCCCCTACTTCAAGATCGACGCCGGACTCGCGAGCAATAATCTCGGCTTCTACTGCAGGTTCTGGGTAGGAAAAATTGATGGCACCGAAACGTTGTTTGGTGGACTCCTTTAAATCCTTTAACACACTCTGATATCCCGGGTTGTAGGAAATAACGAGATGAAAATCCGGGTGCGCCTTTACGACCTCGTTCTTTTTCTCTAACGAAAGCATACGTCTGTAGTCGGTGAGAGAATGAATAACGACACTAGTGTCCTGCCGTGCCTCTACAATTTCATCCAGATAGCAGATTGCACCGTGGCGCACCGCTAACGTCAGAGGCCCGTCGTGCCATATCGTCCCATCCGCATCGAGCAGAAAGCGTCCGACCAGATCGGATGCCGTCATATCCTCATGACAAGAAACAGTAAGCATCGGCGTCTTCAACAGCCATGCCATGTGCTCAACAAATCGGGTTTTTCCGCAACCAGTTGGGCCCTTTAAGACAATCGGCATCCGGTCTGCATAGGCAGCCCGATAGTGCGCGATTTCGCTACCGACTGCTTTGTAATACGGCTCGTCGGTTATCAGAAATTCTTTAAGAGGCATCTCTCACACCAATATCAAATCTATATGGAACAATATTAACGCAGAAAAAAGAAACGAGAGCAAATGCTCTCGTTTCTCAGATCCATAAAACACCTTATCGGTGAGCTGCCGTTTTTTGATTCGGAATACCTTCCATTTCGCATTCATCCGTCCCCACAGTTTCACGTGTTAACGATTCGACCATCTCGCGGGTGGCATCCGGATCGTTAACCCACTTGCTGTAAAAATCGTAGGGGCATGCAGCCAAACCCTTGTCGCCGTCGCCGGAGTTGATCATGCCGGTGTAGCCGCGATGTAACAACTTGAATAGATGGTTCTCTGACTGCCCGTTACGCCGGGCGTCACGAATTAGTGAGAGCGAAACTGGCGCATATTGAATGCCATTTTCTTCCTCACCACATTCGCCCAGTGTGCGGCCATCGAAACCGATAATAGCGGAATGCCCGAAATAGGAATAAACACCGTCAAAGCCCGAAGCGTTTGCAACGGCCACATAGCTATTATTAGCCCAAGCCATTGCCTTGGCCATGATTACCTGCTGATCTTTTGCCGGATACATATAACCCTGGCAACGCACGATGAGCTCAGCGCCCTTCATAGCGCAGTCACGCCAAATTTCCGGGTAATTACCGTCATCGCAAATTATCAGGCTAATCTTCAAGCCTTTCGGCCCCTCATTGACATAAGTGCAGTTGCCCGGATACCAACCTTCAATCGGAACCCACGGCATAATCTTGCGATACTTTTGCACTACCTCACCCTTATCATTCATTAAAATGAGGGTGTTGTAAGGTGCCTTATTGGGATGTTCTTCGTGCCGTTCCCCTGTCAGTGAAAACACACCCCACGATTTCGCCTTGCGGCAGGCCTCGCCAAAGATTTCCGTTTCTTCGCCCGGACAAGCGGATGCGGTTTCGTACATTTCCTTTTCATCATACATAATGCCGTGGGTACTGTATTCCGGGAATATACATAAATCCATTCCGGGAAGCCCCGTTTTCATGCCTACCATCATATCCGCAATCTTATGGCAGTTATCGATTACTTCTGCCTTGGTATGCATGCGGGGCATTTTATAGTTGACAACGGCTACACCGACCGTATCTTTACTGCTTGAAATATCGCCGTGATACATGATTCCTCCTGCTTAGCAGTTAGTGATGGTTAACTATTCGAGACAATTCGTGCTGTCCTTCGTAACAATTATGACTGCGTAATATTTGGAATATTCAGCGCGCA
This sequence comes from Gammaproteobacteria bacterium, assembly GCA_029862885.1. Taxonomy (GTDB): domain Bacteria; phylum Pseudomonadota; class Gammaproteobacteria; order Arenicellales; family JAOTWM01; genus JAOTWM01. The sequence goes on along the minus strand of JAOTWM010000049.1, from coordinate 5,086 downwards.
CATTATCATCTATTCAAGGCCCATTGAATACGTCTGTCGATGCCCGCCCTACTCCAGACCCGACGCTATTATAGCGCAACCCCAATGCGTCGCTGCTACTAACATCTAATCGTCCCAGAAACTTACCACATTTGGGCGTAGAATTTTCTACTATAGGGGAGATTCTACGACTGAAGAACTTTGATTTGAAGAAAGTCAGAAATATCAGGTTCTTAAGGAAGCCGAAGTAAGAGCCCCGATACCCAATTTGTGCGACTACCACGCAGTGGGAAGCGCGAGATTCTACAAACGGCGAGCTAAGTATTGAAGTATGGACGTACCGTACGTCAAGCGTTTGTAGGAGGCAAAACTAGGGAGTGTCTTCCTGATGAAGATGTACGCGGGGGAGGAGCTGAAGCGGCTACTGTCGCTGAGGCGTTAGAAATAAAGTAGAGCCGTCTCGATGGGCGGAGGTGGCCGCCATGATCACCGCGTCCGCCGAAGTTAGCCCGTCGTAATTTGCATACTTAGTCGCGCTGATGTATTCAACAGTACATTCGACGCGTTGCTCACCGAATTGGACGCGCCGATCGCGAATCCCGTATTGAGCATGGGGTCGATACAAGGAATGTGTTTACCCTCAAACGCCCTGACAATGGTGCGCGACGCCAGAGTAGTTTCTAATGATTTCAGAGAATCTGTGAAAGGCATCCGGAATTCTCTCATGCGCGACCGACTCTTGTTTCTGAACGAGGTCGGTAGAACCGACAACATCAGAATGAAGGATCACAGCAAGCCTACGCGACAACATTTCTTTCGATAGAGCGCACTATACTTCGGATTCCGATAGAGGTCGATCAGTATAATACAGTACGCCTGGAAAGGCGGTGACCCAACTATCAGAAATGAAATTGTGACCGCTAATAAGACGCAAATTTACCTGGGCCTCGGGCGCACGTGTTCGCCTAAATTTCCCGATAGACAACAGCGACAAATTTGGCTCTGGAGCGATTCTGTAAACGGCATCTGAACCTTCTGTCGGGGGTTGGCTTAACCCTCCATACAATTTCCGGGATGCCTATCCTCTGGTAGAATCCCGATTAGTCATTCACTGTAAACAGGAATTATTTTATGAAACTTTATGGTAGTTACACCTCTCCGTTTGTGCGTCACTGTCGAGTTGCATTGGCGCAAGCTGGTTTTGATTTTGAATTTATCGAGGCTGATAATGCAATGAGTGCGGAGAAATCGCCCACCGGTAAGGTCCCATTTTTTGCCGATGGCGACCTGACACTGACCGACTCAAGTTCGATTTTGAAATATATCAGGGAAAAAGCCGGCGGGGGGTTTCTTACTGACATTGAAGACTACGAGAACTTCGCCTTGACCAATACGGTGTTGGACAGCTCGATCAATCTGTTCTTGCTTGAAAAGGAGGGTTTCGGTCCTGATCAAATCAAGTATCTTGGCCGTCAGAAAAATCGTATAGAAACCGGTCTGAAGGAACTCAATAGACGTTTCGACCCGAACCAGGGTATTACCCGGGACAGCGCCCTGCGCTGTGCCTGCTACGTAGACTGGGCATTATTTCGCAACCGTATCAGTATCGATGGATTGGACAATCTTCAGGGCTTGTTGGACGTAGCTAACGATGTTGAAGAGTTTGCTGCCACTGCCCCGCCGCGTTAGTCGCGACGAACCCTGCTAGAACAGTCGATAGATGTGTAAGTCGGGCCGCTGGTCGTTGCCACCTTCAGTCACACGTATGGCGCGATTTTCGGAAATCTCATGCACGTAGATGTTGTGACCGTTTACTTCCGATTCGCTAACTAGCCAATTTTCTTCGTTGGACCAGGCCTGATTGTCGAACTTTTCTCCGGGTGGAGCATCGATGGTAAATCTGACCTCACCCGTACTCCAATCGATCAATGTCATCTTCTTGTGCCCACTTTGAAGATTTGATACCAACTTCCCACTTGGTGGCATTCCCGCAGAACAACCCCACCCCAAGCGACGGTTCGTATTTGAACGTAGATCAAAACCGTAAACTTGATAACCGCGCAGCGGTTCTTTGATGGTCACCGCTAACTGGGTGCCATTTTTTATTATATCCAACTCCTGAAATCGATACCCTTTAGCGATGGTGCGGACGTCACGCGTCTTAATCAAAACAGAGTAAATCGCCTTGCCGTCGATATACAGAATTTCTTCGCCGTTGGGATGATAGGCCAGCGCCCGTGCTTCATTTGCGGCTGCCAATAGTTCGATATTCGTGCCATCGGAGGTCATGCGCATGATGTTGTTGCCCAGTAGAAAGGCGACGAATTGACCGTCCGGCGACCATCTTGGATAACTACCGTTACTGACTAAGAGTCTTCCGGCTGCCTCACCAATGACCGTCTTGTAAATACCGTCATCGCGCTGATACACCACGGCCGCTTGCATTCGCTTTGACAGTTCGCCGGCTGAACCTAGCGAAACCGGGGGCAGTTGAGCGGTCTGGCCCCCACTTGCATATTGTGTCGGCTGAATGACAGCCAGAGCAAGTAACAGGCCGGCCACTCGCAGAATGCGGGCACTTCTGCACTCAGTTGTCGATAACATACAAGATCCGTGCGCGCCTTAGCTAAGCTGATACCGTCTAGCTGGATTCGATTGCGAACATACGCATGAGTTTCTCTACCGCGGTGCCTGGGCTCGTCAATACGCGCACTCCGATAAGTTCACGAATTCTTGGCGCGACCGGCGCCATCGAGAACTGCGCGAGAAGCAGGATATCGCAGGATGCGAACTCGGTTGCAGCAGCAAATGCCAGCTCGTCGTGCTCGGTTCGCTCACCCCACAACAACGCATCAAGCGCACCGGCAACGTTTCGTTCAGCGAGCTGGTAGATCTTCCCGCGCAAACGGGCATATCGTTCGATGTCCGATCGCATCCTCTCCAGCGTACCGTCAGTCGTCGACAACACCGCGAGGTTTGGCGGGATGGAGCCCGCCAGTGCTTCTTCGATCATGGCTTCGTAGGCCGTCAGCACCGGCACATCCAGGCGATCGCGCACCGCTTCGACGGTTTCGCCAAACAATGAGCCGGTAAACAGGATCGCTTGCGCACCCGATTGCACGCTAAAGCGCAACAGGGCCTCGATACGACCCTCTATCTCGGGTGTCAGGCCACCCGCTCTGTTGAAATCCACATAAAGTGATTCGTCGTACAAGCTGATTGCCTCGGCCTCCGGCCAATACTGAGAAAAGGTGGCCTCAATCGGCGCGATCGACGCGTGCAGCGCGTGCACTAATCCAATACGGGGACCCATTGCAGATCGCATCTATACGAATTTGGTTTCGCCGAATCCCCTGGCTGCATAGTCGAGAGCGTATTCCTGCAGCTTAAAATGCTAAGGATCTATGGTTTCAAATTACCTAGGGGCGTTGTGGCAAATGCGATTGCAAACTATTGAAGTTGGCGTTGAAATTGGGGCAAGCAAAAGTTTCGTTTTTAATAATCAAGGGAAGTTCGCATGAGTCTCTTCGGCTTCTGCAGCAAATAGAAAGCCAATACCCAAGGACGTCAATTTCTGGACCAGATTTGCAAGGTGCCAAACGGAATAGTGCCCCGGTAGTCTAACGTTAACGTGTTATTGCCGTCGGTGACCATCCACGTCGGCGACGCCGATCTGCCTATTGCCTGCGAGCACTGAGGTGCACCGGATGCGGTACCTGTCGTAATCGTCAGATTGGTTGCAGTCACACCGGAAACCGACCCCGTCCAGGTGCAAGTACCGCCCTGAAAGTTGCTGGTTTGCGAAAAGGAATTGCTGTTCAGAGTCAGTTGCCCAGTCGCGGGAGCGCCATTCTCTGAAACCGCGCTCCAACTACCGATCCAGGGGTTCGCGGGATCTACGCCGGGGCCACTTCCACCACCGGAACTCGATCCACCACCGCCGCACCCGGCGAACGCAACTAGAAAAATAGCCGACATCACTATGCGCACGAACTGGAACATTTCAATTCTCCGAATTGCGTAAACAAAGTTCAAAATACTACTAAGCAAATTCAGTGTCAATTTGTGCGTCCGAACGTGAATTTCAATGCGGGACATCCATAAATCTACCATTGGCAATTAGAGATCAATCGGTGGACATCCTGAATTGACCTCCCAACTGTCTATTAAACATTCTCCATGCCGTACATCGGATTGTAGCCGTCTACCGAAATCCAACTTTTGGTTTCTCCCTCATACTCCTTACCAGGATTGCCCATCACGGTCGCACGCCACATCAGCCGCGTGTAGCGCTCAGCATCATACCAGGTGGCGCAATGCAGCAGACAACGATTATCGTTGATCACTAAATCACCCGGATGCCATTCATGAATGTATGTAAAGTGCGGCTGGGTCGCGTGCGCGAGGAGATCACGGAGTAACCGCGCGCCCGTACCATCCGGGCCAGTTTCGAGACCCGCGATGGGTCCGTCGACAAAATCCATTTGCTTTTCTTCACATAAGTACAAGCAATGTTTGCCGGTTATCGGATGTCGCCGCACCAACGGCTGATGCTGCGGTAGCTGGTGTGCGAGCAGCGGCTTGGGGGACTCCCCGGCGAGCACGGCTTGTTTCGAGCGCCCTACCCAACTTGGCGCGTGTATTCCTTGGAGATTGCGAATATGTTGCTTGGTCGACTGATCCAGTTCCAGATAAGCCGCCGTGCAGTCTGCAAATAGCGTCTGTCCCTGATCGCTGGGCGGCGTCACCACCCCATACAGCAACGTGATATCGGGCGGAGGCCGGCGGTAACTTTGATCGGTATGCCAGTGTTGGCGGTGGGGAAATTGGACGGGCAACTCACCCGTCTTGGTTAACCGCGGTGTCGGCTTCGGTGGTGGCGGATGACTGCATGGCGGCTCATTGGAGAGTATCAGCAACTCGGGAATCTGCTCGTGAAAGAACCGCTTGCTGGTCAAGGTCTCATGATAGTTCTCGACTTCCGGTCCAAATAGGCGACTCAGGCGCACCAAGCTTCCCGGATTTTCGCGCACGCCCTCGAGTCCGCGTATTACCAATAGACCGCCGGCATCGTGCAGATAATTACAAATGACTTCCGCATGTCGCA
>JAOTWM010000442.1 GCA_029862885.1 Gammaproteobacteria bacterium | reverse complement strand
GTCACACCGGCGTATCGAAAACCTGATCTAACCGAAGGCGCTAAAGCCGATAGGCCGTTAAGGACGATACGCGCGTCTTTCATCGAGGCCAGAGGCATGACTCATCGCCTCATCAACAGGCCGGATAGTCGGACGCAACCTGATTCCCTGTCATCGCCAACATGTGAACTTGCCGAACGGGAGGAGACCATATACGGTTAGAACGAATGCGAAAACCGGCGGGTTATGGCGTACCCTTTCAGAGTTATTGCCGGTGTTCGGCTTCGCCTCTTGCCGGCCCACATGGTTCCAAATTTCGCGAAACGTATCGATGTCGTGGGGGCAAGAGCGCAAGCCATATCCGCCATCGCTACCCGATGCCCGGCCTTATGATCCGCTACGCGCGGCCGATCCGATTCCTTCGATATCCAGCATCCCGAGCCTATCCAACAACCCAAAGCCCGCCAGCAACCACAGCCCGGGCCAGAGCGGCAGCTCGTAGCGCCAGTCTTCGACGAATGTCATCGCGTGGAACACCCCAAAATAATAACTGCCGAGCACCACCAGGAACGCGAGCCGGGCTGCCGGTGGGCCGGCGGCACGTAACGAGCGCCATCCCGAATACAATAAAAACCACAGATAGACGATATACGCGATGTTTACGCCCAGGTGCAGCAGCGAGTAACCACTGCGCAGTGGAACAAAATAATAACTAAAACGACGCAACGTGATTTCGATGAAATCGCCATAGCTGCCGGGGTTTACGACATAGGTCTCGGGTCGGATACCCACCACGACGCCACCGATGTATTTGTTATACACGTCATTGGGCACAATTCGGTCGGCCCAAGCCACGCCTTCCATATTCAGCGTTATGATGTACGGCCAGATTGTGACCGCAAACAGCGCCGGCAGCACGATCAGTGCAGCGGCCAGCACAACCGGTGAGCGCAGTCTCCGGTGTAGCCCCACGTACAACGCGGCCGCAATCACCAACGACATGACGGCCACCCCGGTGGGGCGAACAAACAACGCCACCGCCGCCACCGCAAACGCACCCAGCCAGCACCGCATCGAGCGGCGTAGCACAGCATGACCCAGCGCGTACCAGCACACGCCGATCCACGACATCGCAAGAATATCGGAACTGTACGCCGCGTAGTTGTAGCGCACCACTTCGGTGGTCAGCGCGAACATCAAAATCAACGCGAGGGCCACGAAACGCCAACCCGGCGGGCGCTTCGCGTAATGCGTCCATAGCGCGAATAACAGTGCGACCATGGTCGAGAACGCCGCCAAATTCAGGCCGATCGAAACGCCGTAAAATGCTTCGCCGATCCAGCGATCACCGGCCGAAATCAACAGGTTTGGGACGAGATAGAACAATTGCCATACCGTGAGCGGCCCGAGTTCGGCTTCGCCGAGTATGCCGTTCCAGAGTTGCCGCCCGTTTCCGACGTAGCGATTCGCATCGCCTCCCAAGTCAGTCCCGAATGCCAGTAGACCGACGAACAATCCGCACAGCGCGAGAGCGAAGGCGGCTATCGGTATATATCGATTAGCCTGCATCCAGCGAGAGTTCTGGGAAATGGGGTTGAGGCACTCTGGATTAGGATTTTCGATATTCTGCGAATTTCAGATGCGCATACTTTAGCAGGTAGCGGCGTGACGACCCCATTTGCTTATCTCGGCTCTCTGGCGCTGGCCTGACCCGGTTACAGAATGTCAAGGTCGAGGCCACAGGTAAGATCACGACCGTTTACGCTGAGTGCGCAATGGCGCCAATCGCCGATATTGTCGAATCCGCCATGCGCTTCGAAATTATCGTGAAATAATCTCGTTAACAGTGCCGCATCGGTTGGGAGCAAGCCCAAGCGGTGGTAAAATCCGCCTGTAATTCAATAGCTAATTCGGTTTTCTTCAGTCCTTACTCTATGGCCGGACACAGTAAGTGGGCAAATATTCGGTTTCGCAAGGCGGCACAAGACGCCAAGCGCGGCAAATTATTCACCAAACTGATCCGGGAAATCACGATTTCAGCCCGCAGTGGCGGTGGCGATCCGACCAGCAATCCGCGGCTCCGCGCCGCGATCGACAAGGCACTGGCCGGGAACATGACCCGCGATACTATTGATCGTGCGGTAAAGCGAGGCACCGGTGAGCTGGACGGCGTCAATTACGAGGAAGTCAGCTACGAGGGATATGCTTCGGGGGGCGCGGCGGTGCTGGTGGAGTGCACGACCGACAATCGCAACCGCACGGTCGGCGAAGTGCGCCATGTGTTCACGAAGCACGGCGGTAATTTGGGCACCGACGGTTCCGTTGCGTATCTGTTCAATACAGTCGGGGTGCTGAATTTCGCGCCGGGCGGCGATGAGGATCGAATTATGGACATCGCGGTCGGTGCCGGTGCTGAGGACATGCAGGTCGCCGATGACGGCATGATCGACGTGATCACGCCTCCCGAGCAGTTTCATAATGTTCAAGAGGCGTTAGCCGCCGCCGGGTATATTGCCGACGAAAGCGGCGTTACCCGGCGTCCGACCACCGATTCGGAACTCGATGAAGAAACCGCCGAGAAAGTATTGCGTCTATTGGGCGCACTCGAAGAACTGGATGATGTGCACGACATCTACACGAACGCAAGTTTTCCCGACAGTATTGCCAAGGCCGATCCGCATGCTTGAGAAATGCCGCGCTCGTACGTATTGCGGACGGACACTACTCATGATCTATCCAGGCTAGTGCGCATTCTCGGCATCGACCCCGGTTCCCGTGTCACCGGTTTCGGCGTGGTAGAGGCGCAGCGCAGCAGTCTGCGTTACATAGACAGCGGCTGTATCCGCACGCCCGGCGGAACCCTGGCGATGCGCTTGAAGTCGATATTCGATGGCATCGAAGCCCAAATTAACCGCCATCTACCCGATACGGTTGCGGTGGAGCGCGTGTTTCTCGCGCGAAATCCCGAGTCCGCGCTGATTCTCGGTCACGCCCGTGGCAGCGCGATCTGTGCCGCGGCGAATTCTGGTATGTCCGTCGTCGAATACAGCGCGCTGCAAATCAAGCAGGCCGTTGTAGGCCGCGGTCGCGCCGATAAGGCACAAGTGCAGCATATGGTGCGTGCGCTATTAGGCTTGACCGCGTTGCCGCCGAGCGACGCTGCCGATGCACTCGCGTGCGCGATTTGTCACATCAACACCGCTAGTGTTGAGCAAAAAATTCAAGCGCAGGCGTAAATGATCGGTCTAATTCGCGGCGAATTGCTGCTTAAACGACCGCCGAGCCTCGTGGTGGATGTAAGCGGTATCGGGTACGAGCTGGAAGCGCCGATGTCGACGTTTTACGATCTGCCCGAAGTCGGTGTGGCGGTCACATTGCATACGCATTTCGTAGTTCGCGAGGACGCCCAGTTGCTTTACGGGTTCACCCGGGTCGAGCAGCGCGATTTATTCCGTAGCTTGTTGCGCGTGAACGGGGTTGGTCCGCGGGTCGGATTGGCCGTATTGTCGGGAATGACAGCGGAAGAGTTCTTTCAGTGTATTACCGAAGACGACACCGCGATGTTGACGCGGGTTCCGGGCATCGGCCGCAAGACGGCCGAACGACTGATCGTGGAGCTGCGCGATAAGGTCACGCCGATCGATAGCACGGCCCCAATCGGAGCCTCGACCGGTGTATCGAATGCGGCGTCGCCGATCCGCGACGCGGTCAGTGCGCTCGTGGCTCTGGGCTACAAACCAGCGGACGCGACCCGTTCGATTCGGGCATTTGAAGGTCAGGACCTGGACTGTGAGCAGATGATACGCGAAGCCTTACGCGGTATGGCAACGGCGAACCGATGAGCGAAAGCGAACGCGTGGTGACTCCGTTGGCCGGCGCCGATGCGACGGAACAGGAATTCGACCGCAGTCTCCGCCCGACTCGGCTCGACGATTTTGTCGGCCAACCCAAGACCCGTGAGCAGCTCGGCATTTTCATCGACGCTGCGCGGCGCCGTGGCGAGGCGCTCGACCACGTCTTGGTGTTCGGTCCGCCGGGCTTAGGCAAAACTACGCTCGCGCATATACTTGCCAATGAGTTGGGTGTGAACCTGCGTCAAACCGCCGGACCGGTGTTGGAACGGGCAGGCGATCTGGCCGCGCTACTGACGAATCTTGAAGCCAACGACGTGTTGTTCGTCGATGAGATTCACCGCCTGAGCCCGGTAGTGGAAGAGGTGCTGTATCCCGCGCTCGAGGACTACCAGCTCGATATCATGATTGGCGAGGGGCCCGCGGCACGCTCCATCAAGCTCAATCTGCCGCCGTTTACTCTGGTCGGCGCAACCACCCGTGCGGGATTGTTGACCTCACCATTGCGCGATCGATTCGGCATCGTGCAGCGCCTCGAATTCTATAGCACCGGCGAATTAGCGCGTATCGTCACGCGATCCGCGCAAATTCTTGGGGTGCCGGCTGAGGCCGACGGCATTGAGGCGGTGGCGCGCCGCTCCCGCGGCACACCCCGCATCGCCAATCGCCTGTTGCGCCGG
>JAOTWM010000441.1 GCA_029862885.1 Gammaproteobacteria bacterium | reverse complement strand
CCAGACCTTGGATACCCGCCGCAAAAGATCGAGGTCGAGTTCGGTATCGGCAACATCAGTGCCATCGGCGATCATCGTCGCCATCGTTCGCTGATGGACTTCGCGCAGCAGTGATAACGCATTGAGTACACGTATGCCGCCCATGTCCGCCTCGGCCGGCAGGTCCTTTTTATGCATAGGTATCGGCGGCATATCGGAGCCAAGATCGATAGCAAACCGACCCACCGTGTCGTCACCAACGTCACGGCCATCGCCCAACTCGGCATAACTAAAACAGTCCCCCAACAATCGCCGTAGTCGCATGCAATCGCCCTGCAGCAATCCGTAGGGGTTACAGGCCGCGATCAATAACGCTTCAGTATAACTGTCGTTTATTGTCGGCGTGGCCTCCGGTGCCGAGCCCGCGGTCACTGGCCGTTTGCGGAGCCCTTCGGCCTCCGCGAACCGATACAACTCATGTATCTCGTGCCACCGCCCGCGCGGCACTGTGGTATAGCCAATATAGGCATTGAAAAAACCATAACTTAAGAGACTGATCGCGCGTTGAATCGAGACGATCAGATCGGCCTGCCTGCTCTTGGTGCGCTTCGCGCCACCGGTCTGTACCGCCACAAGCTTATAACCGTTGGCCATTTCCTCGAGCAACGCGTCCACCAGCACCACATGCCGGAAATGCCGATCCGACAGCGGGTGCGGCGCGGTCTGCAGGCCTTGCTGTAACGCGGCGACGATTTCCATGACCGGGTCTCGGAACGTCTCGACAATCCGCAACCGATTTTCCGGCTCCAGGTTGATTCGATTCTGGGTAAACAGCGTCTGGTGAATCTGTTCTGCCGCTTTGCTGGGCTTCGCCTGCGACACCGATTGCAGCCAGGCTTCTACCCGGCGCGTCCGAATCTCGAGCTGGCTGGAGCCATCCGACCGAGTCCTGGGAACCGGTACCGCTAACGTATTTTGTGCCGGCTCGATCGCGGCCATGCGCCCTGTACCCTTGTCATTTCGTTGAATTAGCAGCCGACCTCACGCACTCAGGGCCGCCACCGCCTGATTGTTCATCCCACCTGACAAAGAATAGCAAAAACCCACCGGACCTGCCGAACTAATGACGTATATCGGGTCTTGGGTTAACGCCATGATTTACCCGGGGCGAGCGAGTAAATACAATACCGCACGTAAGTTACGTGGCCGACGCTGCCTAACGGATTCTGCAGCGCCCGATACCGACCTCGCCTGTAAACCCATTGGAGCAATTGTTATGACCTATGTGGTCACCGAACCCTGCATACGCTGCAAATATACCGATTGCGTGGAAGTCTGCCCCGTCGACTGCTTCCATGAGGGTCCGAATTTCTTGGTTATAGACCCCGAGGAATGCATCGACTGCAGCCTATGCGAACCCGAATGTCCGGTCGATGCCATCAAGGCCGAGGACGACGTATCGCCGGACCAGATGCATTTTTTAGAACTCAATGCTGAGCTGTCGCGGGATTGGCCCGTCATCACCGAGCAGAAAGCCGCGCCACCTGATGCGGCCGAATGGGATACGGTGCCGGATAAGATGCAGTTTCTGGAGCGTTAGCCTCGGCCGGCGCAATTCAAATTTAACGTCGCCGGGCCGACTTGGCATGACTTGACCCTGTTCCGGGCCGGCTACGGACTTCCGGGTCGCGCCGTTGATAATGGCCGTTATTCGCTCGGTGAAATCCCCACTTCCGCCAACAACGCCTGTAGCGGCAGATACCCCGGCACGATACGGCCGTCGTCCATAACCAACGTCGGTGTCCCACTAATGCCGATGTCCTGACCCAATTTATAGTGTTCGGCCACCGGGTTTTCGCAGGTCTTCGGCTCGATGGCCTGACCGAGCTTGGCCCGGGTAATTGCGTCTACACGATCCTCCGAGCACCACACCGAGACCGAGGTCTGATAACTCTTCGAACCTAAGCCGGCGCGCGGAAACATCAGATAACGCACCTGCAGACCGGCCTCATTCAAAGCCGGAACGTCGCGGTGCAACTTGCGACAATATGCGCAATCGACATCGGTAAAGACCGTCATGACGCGTTTTGGATTCTCGGGGCCCATCACAATCATCCGGCTTTCCGGAATCGCCGCAAGGGCATCTTGCATACGGTCACCGCGACGTTCGTCGGCAAGATTCACATTACGGTCTAAATCGAACATTTCGCCGACCAATAAGAATTCGCCATTGGAGTGCGCATAGAACGTGCGGCTGCCCACCGTCACCTCGTAGACTCCGGGCACCGCGGTCGGCTGAACGTCGCCGATGTCCGCATTTTGCGGTAAGACTTTTTTGAGCTGCTCCGTCAGCACGAGTTCGTCGGCGCCACCGGTGACCGCCACCATCGACAAGGCAGCGAGTAGTACCATTATCAGGGAACGCTTCATTCATTAACCTCGTAAGTTGAATCAGGCATTAATCGCGAAAATTAATATATTGCAACGGAATCCCGGCATCTGCGTGCTTCAATAATGCAATGACCTGTTGCAAATCGTCACGTTTCTTGCCGGAAATTCGCAAACGGTCACCCTGAATCGCTGTCTGCACCTTGAGTTTAGCGGACTTGATATCCTTCACCAATCGCTTGGCGAGATCGGCGGCGATGCCGTGACGAACGGTAATTTCCTGGCGCGCGGTGCCGCCCGCAGCCTCCACGGGTTCCGCCGCCTCGAGACATCCCAAATCGATGCCGCGTTTCGCGATCTTGATCTGCAAAATATCGCGGGCCTGGCCAATCTTGTAGTCGTCGTCCGCGTAAATCGTGAGCTTGGCGTCGGCACGCTCGACACGGGCATCGCTGCCTTTAAAATCGTATCGATTACTAATTTCGCGATTCGCTTGATCTATGGCATTACTGACTTCGTGCCAATCGACCTCGGATACCACATCAAAAGATGGCATTGTTATTTAACGTGCTCGGATGACGGTTGGAATCAAGCGCCTCGCAAAAGTTCCAAAACGGGCTCGAATAGAATACAGTCGGCCCAATCATAGCAGCGATCCCAGATCGTGACACCCGCGACCGGCACCACTACGTGGGGGATTCGCACGCCGGCCGTCACGGCAACCGGTTGGGCGCCAATACGCGCCGCGAAAACGATGCGCACCGATGTTCACGCGATCTCGCTGCCCCCAGACATCAGGCGGTTAAACGGAAATTCGAAAATTGTTGACTAAACCGCTGAAACAATTACACTTATAACATACCAGGTTCACGCACGTGAACAATAACAACGGGAGCCCGGCGCAGGGGGGACAACGCATGCAAATGCAACGCAATCGACGGCGAGCGACAGCCCGGCGCGGCGCCGTTGGCTTGGCCATTTGCGCCCTACTGACGGCGCCTCTCACCGCGTCTGCCACAAACTTCTATGTATATGAGGATGCCAAGGGCTCGCGATTGATAACCGACCACCCACGCATGGATTCCGGCCGCCTCGTCAAAACCTACAGCTACGGCAACACGACACGCAGCACCCCGACCTACAGCCTCGCCAATCTGCGCGCACGCGCATCTTTGTATGACGGTCTCATCCAACGCACCGCGCGGAATTACGGCGTCGATTATGCGCTGGTAAAAGCCGTGGTGCACGCCGAATCATCGTTCAATCCGGCAGCCGTGTCCGGAAAAGGCGCACATGGACTCATGCAGTTAATGCCAGCCACAGCAGAGCGTTATGGCGTCTTGGATCTCATCGACCCGGAGGACAACGTAACCGGCGGAGTCCGTTATTTAAGAGATTTACTGGAGATGTTCGATCAAGACACCCGACTTGCGGTCGCCGCCTACAACGCCGGTGAGAATGCCGTATTGCGGTATTCCGATGTTCCTCCCTTCAACGAAACCCAGCACTACGTGCGTAAAGTACTCCACCTGCACGATTTGTACGCTCAGAATTAAAACTGATCACCGGATTTTGAATTGCGAGCGTGATCGAGCTGCTGCTCGAGGACCGCTATTGACCGGTCAAGTGAACCGAGACGATTGAATCGTTGGAGTGCTTCCAACTGCTCCTGCGCGACGTCCCAACGCTTCGCGTGTATGAGGTAGCTGACGAGATTCATGCGCCAGCGCGGTGTTTTCGGGTCAAGCGAAATTGCCTTGCGAACCAGTCGCTCAGCCAGACTCAAATCACCCAGCTCGCTGGCTGCAAAACGCGCATAGGTGGCCAATAGCGCAGGCGATTCGCCACTGCGGGAAACCGCCGCAATGAAGACCGACAGTAACTTCCCAGTTTGTCTGGGGCAAATTTTCTCCGTCTGGCAGCGCAGCAAACGCTCGAGGGCATCGAGATCTGAGTGACTCGCCGGGTAACGACTCAGCTTTTGAGCAATCGAATCCCACCAGCGGTCCTGGACCGGCTCTTTAAGTACGGCTGCGATATGAATAAGCCGATGCTCGGGAAATATGCTGCTCTGCGCTAGTGCGATTGACGATTCGAGAATACGTTGCGCTCGCTGCACCAGCGGCGAATCGCGGTGATAGGGAGGACC
>JAOTWM010000440.1 GCA_029862885.1 Gammaproteobacteria bacterium | reverse complement strand
CCGGGTCATATAACCATGCGCCGCACCGGACCGCTGACTTCGGTCATGCTTCTTGCTGTGGCAAGAAGCCCGCCCTACGCCCAGCTGCCGGTGAGCTTCAACGTTAGGCCGAACTTCATGCCATCGAAAAATGAAAAGCTCGGGGGACTTGGTCGCGCGGTTCAACGCGGCGACTCAGCTGCTATCGTGGCACATGTCGTTGGCAGAGCCGAGCGAGATTCAGATAATCACCTATCATTAAAATCTCGCCGACTCACTGGCGAAGACTTCTCTGGCAGAAGGCTCGACTCTTTCTCGTCGATTGCCAGCACGTTTAGGCGCTGTGACTTCCGCGGCATGCGAATTGCCGACGCCAGCTGGGGTGCGGGGCGTCGGAAATCGACTTACGAAGCGTGCAGTTTTGATGGAAGTCACTTCAGTTCTATTTCGCCAGGCAATGCCCGCTTTGTCGGCTGTACGTTTCACAATGTGAATGTCGCCGAGTTTTGTGCACATGATGTCGAGCTAATTGACTGTGCGTTCTCCGGAATGCTGAAGAAGGGATTCCTGAATGGGTCGCGAGATAGGACGAAAATCAGGCTCTTCGGCCGTCGCCGTAATGTGATTCGTGGGAATGACTTTGCGAGTTGCGAATTCCGCGACTTCACCTTTCGGACGGGCGTCGATCTTAGTCAGCAAGTTCTGCCGATAGGCGACAAATATGTATTTCTGTCCGACCCGACGCTGGCTATTCGCGTCGCTCGCCCGATAGTGGCAGAGTGGGGGAACTCCGAAATGCAGCGGCTGGCGAGCGTGGTGCTTGAGATGTGGGAGCACGATATCAGGGATGGCCAAAAGCAGCTCTTCAGTTGTATTCCGGACAGCGGAGAGTTTTCCGACGTGTACAAAGAACTGAGGCATATAGTTGAGCGCACATCGGCCTAACAAAGGGATGGAGCCGACAGTCAAAAGTGTCACGCCCTTTGCATGCGCAAAGCGCGCGCCACTTTTCCCTGCGGCTCATCCCGGACGTTATATGACAAAAACCAAAGCGGATATTGATCATGCCGATTCCCGAAGAATTCGATAGCGAGAGGTTAGCTGAAATTGCCCTCGCCATACTCTGCTTAACGGCATCAACGGATAAAGTTGGAACCCGGGCATGGAAAGGCATGGATTGGGATGTACTAGGGCTTTTGTATGAGCGAGGCTGGATAGGTAATCCTGTAGGGAAAGCCAAGTCAGTGATCGTTACTGAGGACGGATTGGAAAAGGCGAATCGATTTCAGGAGAAGTATTTTGGGGCCAAGCCATAGATTCAGGGCCGGGTCATATAACAATCCGCCCCACCAGACCGCTGACTTCGGCCACGCTTCTTGCTGTCGCAAGAAGCCCACCCTACGTACAGCGGCTGGTGAGCTTCAACGTTATGCGTCATATGGAACCCGTCAAGGTGTAGATTAGGAAATGGGTTTTAAACCAGACCGAAATACCCCGCCAATGGAGCGAGAGATTAACTATTTGCTTTATGACCTATGCGTAATTTGGGGTTTTTGCATTCCACCGAAAAACGCAGAGGTACTCAGCAAGAGAAATCACATAAGTGCAGAAGAGTTTGCAATCGAAGTTATTGAAGCAGAAGGCATGAATCCAGATTATGAGAAAAAATGGGTACGAAAGATTGCAGATAAATTTCGAGAGCGCTTCGGCGTTGAAAAAATCACGAATTCAGAATTCGTCGATCGGGTAAGGGATCAAAAGGAATCATGGTGAGTATGTCGCATAACAAATCGCTAAACTCCGCTCCGACCTTCAGCCTCCGCCCGACGCGCCGTAACCGGCGCGCGGGTTAGCTCAGACGTGATGAGTAAAAGGAATTAGACCTTGTGGAATCCATTCAAAAGTAAGCCACTTCTAGAAGAAGATGATGAGCTTTTTCAAGTGAAAACTTATCGTTGGTTACTTACTCACTTTGGTGGCCAACACTTCTACGAAGATACGCAATTAATTCTTCCCACAGAAGAATATTTCCCATCAAAAGTAAACTCACCAGAAGAGGCTGCACAAGAAACATTTGAAAAAGTAAAAAGTTATGCGGGCCTAGAAAAATGGCCATGCACACTACAAATACAAGAAGAAGATCCCAACCTAGTAGTAGGTGAAACTCTTATAGTACAAAACGTAGAACATAATCCGCATGGCACTTTCTCAGTAAATGAGAAAGACGAAGCAATAATCACTTACACCCCCAAATTAGCTGCCAACCCCACACAAATGGTTGCAACCTTTGCTCATGAGTTGGCTCATTATCTTACAAGCACTGCAACCGAGCCGCCACCAGGCAGCTGGGACAACTGGGAATTCGCCACAGACATTGCAGCTACCTTCCTAGGTTTTGGCATTTTCCAAGCTAATTCAGTATTTAATTTTCAACAATACTCTAGTGCCGGTACTATCGGCTGGCAAACTACTGGTGGTGGCTACCTTAGCGAGTCTGAACACAGCTATTCTTTGGGTATATTTTTAACACTAAAGGGCATCCCACCTGATATTGCTTATCCACACTGTGACGGGAACATAAAAGCATTCCTTAAAAAAGCACTCAAAGAACTAGAAGAAAAATCACATATAAATGATCTTCGTAAGGTAAAGTATATTGAAACAAACTCATAACAAAACGTTCAAGCTGACACGTAACACGCCCCGCCTTTTGTGGCAGTCTCTGCGCTCCAGTTCGCCACAAAAAACAGGCCGTGTTACGGTCAGCTTAACTTGGCGTTAGGTTTCGGGAGGAAGTCATATTCGTGTTTGATCCGAGTGAATTGCAGGTCAACGAGGCCTGGATCGCGTTTAAGCTGAATGATGCTCCGATATCCACAGAAGCAGATGGCGACTTTAACGTGCTTGCACTAATGGATGCAGCTGGTTGTTTTATTCTTGGTACGGAGTTCGTGCCAGCTAATTCAACAGGGCCATCGGAGTTAGAGTCCAAGCGCTTACTGAAGGGTGGGTATTCCCATAAACAGCAGTTTCCAAAGACTCTCATAGTTCCAGTAGGTCTGGTAGCGGATGCTGTATGTATCGAAGCAGAGCGGCATGGTATTGCTGTAGTTTATGTTCCAGAAGTTCAGCTTCTGGTATGCATAGGCGAGGCCCGTGAGGGTTTTAAGGAGCACGTAAGCAGGGGCGCAATTCAATGAAACCTAACAATCACATCAAGTCGTTCGCTACGCTCACTTGGACGCTTCGCCGCGTAGCGACTCGCGCCACTTATGTAAATCGTTATGTGCTAATCCAACATGATCGTTAATATAGATTTTAGAAAGGGCGACAACGATAAATTCTTGACTGCCGTTAGCAGTCTGATAGCGGTATTAGTTAAAGAGAAAGAACCCAAAAATTTATATGTAACACGAATCAACAAGTGGTTTGATCACAAGTGGCTAAAATACTCTGGACGAGGAAGAGTTAAGTTCGACGGGGCCCTTTGGAGAGACACTGCGCATGATGCCATGTGGCGAGGAAAATTAACATTTCCCCCATTCAACCCCAAACAAGTTGGAGATCAATTTTACTGGCACCGAAGTAAAGATGGTACGTATAGTGGCGGTGAGCAAGAACCAAGATGGATTCACAAACGTCAGTTAAAACCCAGCTCAACAAACTTACAAAATCGAGTTGTCGATTTTACTGATTCCGGACTATTCGTTTGGTTTACCTCAAATACTGACGCGAATATGCATGGGAGTGTAATGGTCTATGTTGTCGATAACAAAAATGTCTCAGCTTGGTACGCGTCGTTTAAGAAGGAAACTGACTGGAAAGTTGAAAAAACTAAAGGCATAGATAGAGAATGTGTTGAAAAGTGGTTTCCAATTTGATCAACACGCACATAACAAACGGGTCAAAACGTTCCCTGCGGTCGCTGGGACCTCGCTATTCGCTCGGCCCTTTACCCTAAACGTTAGGCGCTATCACGGACAAAATGAAACATAAACTGAGAGTTCTATCTCTGATATGCACATTAGTAGGAGCATTTATCTGGATATCTTCGCCCTACATATTTGGTGCTTCGGAGCCATGGGATTCACCGTATTTTGGTCGGGTTAACGTCCTGTTATTCATTATTGGGTTAGGTTTTGGTTTTGCGGGCTATGAGAAGCCAATACTTTGGCCGCTAGGCATACTTACTGGTTCCTTTTTATATGGGTTATTTACGTTCATTAAGGACATTTTCTTTTATAGTGGTGGTGGCGTAAATATGTTTATCCCCTTGGGGATAATCTTTCTTATACCCTTGTGTCTACCTGTATTTGTAGGATCCTTTGGCGGGTCATTTCTGAGGAAAAGATATAGTCGCGCCTAACAAGGCACTCAAGTGGGGCGGTAAAAGGCTATCGCCTTTTACCGCCCCTTAGCTTAATCGTTATATGACAAAAACCAAAGCGGATATTGATCATGCCGATTCCCGAAGAATTCGATAGCGAGAGGTTAGCTGAAATTGGCCTCGCCATACTCTGCTTAACGGCATCAACGGATAAAGTTGGAAC
>JAOTWM010000048.1 GCA_029862885.1 Gammaproteobacteria bacterium | reverse complement strand
CGCGTGATCGCCGAACAAGCCAAGCGGCTCGATGTGTTGTTCGTGCACTTTTCAACCGACTATGTGTTCGACGGTACAGCCAGCCACCCCTACCTTGAGACCGACCCGACCAATCCGATCAATGTCTATGGTGCGACGAAGCAGGCGGGCGAAGCCGCGGTGGTGCAAACCGGCGGCCGATATTTGGTGCTGCGAACCAGTTGGGTGTTTTCGTCGAATGGTCGGTGTTTTTTGAATACAGTGCGCCGCTTGGCTCAAGAGCGTCCGTCGCTATCCATCGTCAACGACCAGATCGGTAGCCCGTCGTTGGCGGACGATCTTGCTGCCGCTACGATTAATATCGTGAATACGGTTTCGAACTCCACTGAAAATCGTTACGGGACCTATCACCTGACGGGGGAGGGCGATACATCTTGGTATGAATTTGCCCGCGCTATCGTCACCGAACTTGGTTCGCACCACGTGAGGGTAGCGCCGATCGGCACTGCCGACTATCCGACCCCCGCACGCCGCCCGCGATATTCAGTGCTCAATACCGATAAGGTCCGTGAGCGGTTGGGTGTGTCCATGCCGTCGTGGCGCGACGCCGTGAAGCGTTGCTTAAACGATGATCCGGACGCGGCGTAGCCGGGAAAATTTGTTCGTTCTCGGTGATCGAGCGTGAGTGCGAGCATCGATGCGCTTCGCAAAGACGGGCCAATTGCCGAGACACTCGCCGGTTTTGCGCCGCGCCTCGCACAACAGCAAATGGCCGAATGCATCGAACACGCCTTGCTGGATGCACAAACCCTCGTCGTCGAGTCCGGGACCGGAACCGGGAAGACCTTTGCCTATTTAGTTCCGATAGTGCTTTCCGGCAAGACTGCTATCGTCTCCACGGCGACGCGGCATCTGCAGGATCAATTGTTTTATCGTGAGATACCACTGGTGCGTGACGCCTTGCAGCAACCGGTCACAGTCGCATTACTCAAAGGCCGGGCCAATTATCTGTGCCAGCATCGCTTGAAAAACATTGCTGACAATGAGCGCGATCTGTTCGCGGTTAATGCAGACCTCGAGCAGGTCAAAGCATGGAGCTTGCAAACCGCAAACGGTGATATCGCCGAGTTGGACAATGTCGAAGAGGGAGCGGGGATTTGGCCGCTGGTGACATCGACAACGGACAACTGCCTCGGGACAAAGTGCGAGCATTTCGATCGATGCTATGTCAATCGCGCGCGGCGCGCAGCGCTGGGCGCCGATATTGTTATCGTCAACCACCATTTGTTTTTTGCGGATCTGGTTCTAAAGGAAGACGGGTTCGGTGATTTGTTGCCACGAGCTACTGCCGTGGTGTTCGACGAAGCACATCAGCTTCCCGCCATCGCATCGTTATTCCTCGGAACCAATCTAACAGGCGGGCAACTGCGTGATCTGTGCCGTGATATTCACAACGAGGAAAAACATGAGCACAGCGCAATTGGCGCGTTGCCGGATACGCTTCGGGATCTTGAGCAAACGGTGCGTAATGCGGAAAAGTCATTGCGTACTCAAGCGCAACGCGGTGCGCTTGTCGACCTCGAAGACAACGATCGTTGTCAGAGTGCCTTACTCGATTTGCAGACGGCGTTGCAGGCGTGCGAATCTATAATGGAACAAGCCGCGGTTGCGGGTCCGGGATTGGAGAGATGCTGGCACCGTAGCGTCGAGCTGCAGGACAATTTGCAGCAATTACTGGAACGGGAGCAGTCGGATTACGTGCGCTGGTACGAGGTGACCGGAGCATCGTTCAGGTTATGTGCCACGCCATTGGAACCCGGCACGGTTTTTCGACAGCGCATCGGCAGTGACGAGCGCGCCTGGATTTTTACCTCGGCGACACTGGCAGTCGGCGACGATTTCAGCCATTACTTAAACACAATGGGATTGTCGGGCGCGCAGACTAGAACTTGGGAAAGTCCTTTCCCGTACGCCACGCAGTCGTTGTTATATCTGCCCGAGAATATGCCGGATCCACGTGAGCCGGAATTCACTCCGCGCGTTGGCGATTTGGCGTATTCCGTGTTACGCGCCAGTGGCGGCCGGGCGTTTCTATTATTTACGAGCTTTCGCGCGCTTGAACAGGCGCGCAGTCTTCTAGCAGGCCGGCTGCCGTTTCCCGTATTGGTGCAAGGCGACGCACCGCGCAATGTGTTATTGGAACAATTTCGGGCGCGCGGCAATGCCGTTTTACTTGGCACCGCGAGCTTTTGGGAGGGCGTCGACGTGCGCGGTGAGGCGTTATCATGTGTGATTATCGACCGGCTGCCGTTCGCGCCTCCGGACGATCCGGTATTGCGTGCGCGTTTAGCGCGGATCGAGGAAACCGGAGGCAACCCGTTTCGCGACTATCAAGTGCCATCTGCAGTGATTGTTCTAAAGCAAGGCGTAGGTCGGTTGATACGAGACAGCACTGACCGTGGCGTCTTGGTCATTTGTGACCCACGTCTCACCACCAAGGGCTATGGCAAGATATTTCGTAGGGCGCTGCCGCCAATGCCGGTGACCCGTAATTTTGATGACGTAGCACGGTTTTTTGATAATGAAGATTCTGGCGATTGAAACAGCCGGTAACGCATGTTCTGTTGCACTGCTGAACGGCGACGATTGTATCGAGCGTATTCGACATACCGAACGTGGCCACTCGCAACTGTTGTTACCGATGGTGAAATCGGTATTGACTGAAGCGCGAGTCGCGCTGGCGGAGTGCGATGCAATCGCGTATGGCAAAGGGCCGGGTTCGTTCACCGGATTGCGGATCGGCGTCGGTGTCGCGCAGGGACTGGCCTATGGCGCGAGTCTACCGGTCATCGGTGTATCGTCGTTGGCCGCGCTCGCGTGGCAGGCGGGCGAGCCGATGGTATTGGCGTGTATCGATGCGCGAATGGATCAGGTTTATTGGGGCAGTTATCGGCGCACTGAGTCGAACTCCGTGCACTTGGTCGGTAGCGAAGCGGTCTCCGACCCCGATCATGTGCGGGCTGAATCGGGATGCTGGGGAGTCGGTAGTGGTTGGGACGTGTATTCGCAACGGCTCACGAACGCGGCGGGGGATGCGCTGCGTGGCTGGTTACCGGACTTCATCCCGCTCGCGGGTGCCACAGCGCGGATTGCGGTCCGGCAGACGGGTGAAGCCGCAGCAGCGCAGTCGGCGTCGCCTGAATATATTCGCAATACCGTTACGCGCGGCTAGGTATTGCACGACTTTGCAGGATTGCCGCGTAAATATCGAACCGAGGCCGCGCTCAAGGTTCAATTTGATTAGCACAATACGTTGAAGCGATCCTTGCCCACCAGGCGGTCATCGACGATGACTTTTACCGACCACTCGCCGATAAACTCCTGCATGCCTGCTGCCGAATCAATCACGCTTAACACGTTGGCACCGGTGGGCCGATGCAGGCGCAACCATGCCCAGACCCGTTGTGTCTCATGAATCGCCACAAACGGATAGCGCGTATGCTCGCGCGTCTTGCCGTTGGGATCGCGCCAAATTACTTCGATCTCATGACGTTCGCGGCTTAAGTCCTGAAATTCCACAACGGTGTAGATCTTATCCGAGCAACTAAAATCGACGCTGCCTACGTCATCGGGTACACCGTTGGATTCGGTCGCGGTGAAATAGATGCGCGGGGATAGGGCGGCTGCGGCGGCCGGGCCAATGGCAACCCGGCAGGCCAAGCCGCTGCAAATACATGCAAAAGCGGCGGCCAATAGCCGCCGCCGTGATGCAGAAGATCCGGGACGAAAAGCCCTTATTGAACGAGTTTCGCTGACCAATTGCCGGACTGGCCGCTGCAATCGCTCTGTTCTACGGACGCCGCGGTGACTCCGATATCGATATCGGCTAGGGACGCCGATGCCGACGTTTCAACAACTATATCCGTCCTGCCTGACACGACCACATATAGACCTTCGATGACTACCCGGTTAGTCGTTCCCTGAATTTCCACGACCGCACCGCTCGCATCATTGAGTGTCATTTGGATCTGTTCGCCAACCAGCTGACCGGTGATGGGACCTCCAAGAAAACATTCATTCGTCGCAATTGCCATTAGACCGGTCAGATCTGCCACATCCCGCGGCGCGAGTTGGGCAATCGCGGACTCGATCCCGATAAACGTAGCGAGGCGAGAAAGAAGCCCCGATTCGGACGGTGTTGAAGAGCTTAGCAGGGGTTGTATCTGCGTCAGGGTCATCGATCCCGTTGCTCTGAACGTTGAGGTCCGCGACCCAAAATTGATCGTCCACCGGCCGGTCGTATCTCCGATCCCACTGCTGGTCGAACCGCTGCTGCAGGCGGTAAGAACCACCACCATAGCCAAACACAGGCACACGAGTTTTCTCATTGCAGATCCTCGAGGACTCTTTTGTTTACAATTAGTTGGTTATCTTTGTGAAACCGTTCTGTGAGCATTATAGATTATTTCCTGAAAATTAAAAGACAGTTTTTTGAACCTTCGGCCCCACCCGGCCTCAGATTTGCGCGGCCGAAGGCCGCTCCAGGGCTGGGTGCAAGCGCGCGACGGTGACCGCCGTGCCTCGGGTTTTCACAATTTCCACTGGATGGCCCGCCAACAACATACTCGTACCTGGGTGCGGTATATCCTCAAGATACTCAAGAATCAAGCCATTTAGCGTTTTCGGGCCATCAGTCGGCAGTCGGCAGCCAATGCGGCGATTCAGGTCACGAATGGCCGTGGCGGCGTCTACCAGATAGCTGCCGTCGGGCTGCTCGTGCACTTCCTCGGTCATACCCGGCACGTTGCGGGTGAACTCACCGACGATCTCTTCGAGAATTTCCTCGACCGTAATCAACCCCTTGAGGTCGCCGTACTCGTCGACCACCAGACCCATTTGCTGTCGTGCTGCCTGCATCGCGAGCAACTGTTGAGTAAGTTTAGCACTTTCTGGGATGTACATGGGTTCGCGCGCGACGGATTTTAGACTTGTTTTGCTGGGCTCCTCGTTTTGAGTCAAGTGGATGATATCGCGCAGATGCAAGATCCCGACGATCTGATCCAACGACCCCTCGAACAGCGGCACCCGAGTGTGGTGGCTGGTGGCCAGCTCGTCCATGATGTCTTCGGTATCCTGATCGAGGTCGATTGCCTCGATCGCTGATCGCGGCACCATTACATCGTTCACCGCAACGTTTTCCAACTCCAGAACGCGCAGCAACATCGACTGGTGCGATTCCGGGATGTTTTGGCCCGAGTGCTTAATCACACTATGAAGTTCCGCGGCGCTAAGCTTATCAACGGGGCGTCTTACGGATACGCTAAACAGCCTGAGTACAAAACCACTGACATGGTTCACGAGCCATACGATCGGATGCAGTATGCGCACCAGGGTGGCCAGGATTATCGCCACGGGGAACGCGATGCGCTCGGGGTAATTCGCGGCTACCGTTTTTGGTGGGACCTCGGCAAGCACCAATATTATGATCGTCATTAGCGCTGAGGAAAATGCGACGGCTACGTCGCCATACAGTCGTAATGCGAGGACCGCGGCCACTGTTGCGGCCGACATATTCACGAGGTTGTTGCCGAACAGTATGGTGCCGAGCAATCGATCCGGTTCCTGTAGCAAACGCTTTGCGATCTGCGCACTACGGTGGCCGTTGTCGGCAAGATGCTTAAGCCGATACCGGTTCAAGGCCATCATCGCGGTCTCGGAGGCAGAAAAGAATGCGGAGAGGATGACCAGCAAGACAAGCGTGCCAAACAGCACGCCTATCGGTATATCGTCCAATCGATCGATTGCCTCACAATGTTGAAATCACGGCAAACCGAGTGTACTCGCGTCCGCGATCCATGCCAATTATCGCCTCTACGACAATAACCGGTCAGCGATTGAGGATGATCTCGAGCACGAATCGACTGCCGAAATAGCCCAGAAAGAGGATCGCGAAACCACCAAGCGTCCAGTGTACCGCGTTGCGGCCGCGCCAGCCGTAAATGCGGTGTCCGCCGAGCAGTAGGCCGAAACAAATCCAGGCCGCCACCGACAGCACTGTATGGTGCGTAATTGGAAATTCCGCCCCGGATAATTCGTGATTGAACAGTACGCCGGTCAGCAACGCGACCGTCAACAACACGAAGCCGACGGCAATTAATCTAAATAACAGCGTTTCCATACTCTCTAGTGGCGGCAATAAGGTCGATACGACCGGTGGCTGAAGACGCAGTTGGCGATCCTGATAAGCCAACAGCAAGGCTTGTGCGACCGCTAAACCCAGACAACCGAATGCGAGTATCGCCAGCAGCGAATGGCCGGCGCGTACCGCTGACGTTGTGGAAATGAGTAAATCGCGGCCGGGTAATAGCCAGCCGCATAGCACTGCGAGCGCGGCGACCGGAAAGATCAACAGGCCCAAATTCATTTCGGTGCGGGACAATGTCGCCAGCAGCACAGCCAGTGCCGTGATCCACGCGATCAGCGAGCCGGCATCGGCAAGCCGGACATTCACCCCGCCCGCCGCGAAAATGTTGGCGTATAATACGTAGGCGTGCAGCGCAACGGCTACTGAAACCGTCAGTAATATCGGTGTTGCGGTATGCTTGTGACGGCGGTATAGCAGCGTTGCGGCGACGACGTATAGTGTCGCGGCCAGCAGTGACAGTAACGATATCGGCATAGCGTCCGGATCGATCAACAAACCCTCATCGGCCAATTCTACCCGATTTGGCACATGGCATAGACGGATACTAATCAATGTTTTCACAACTCGGTGAACGCCTGCAGGCGACATTCAAGCAGCTACGGTCGCGCGGTCGACTGACTGAGACCAATATTGGCGATGCGTTAAGGGAAATTCGCGTCGCGCTACTGGAGGCTGATGTGGCGCTGCCGGTCGCGCGGCAATTGATCGACCAGGTCCGAGCACGTGCGGCCGGTAAAGAGATTATGGAAAGCCTGACCCCCGGCCAGGCCGTCACCAAGGTCGTTTATGAGGAATTAGTGCGCTTGATGGGGGAATCGAACGACGCACTGAGCTTGAACGTGCGCCCGCCGGCCGTAGTGTTGCTGGCCGGGCTGCAGGGCGCTGGCAAGACGACAACGGCCGCCAAGCTCGCCCGATTCCTCACCGAGCGCGAACAGAAAACCCCATTGCTGGTGAGTTGCGATGTGTACCGGCCGGCGGCGATTGCACAGCTTGAGCGATTGGCCGAGACCATCGGTGCGGGGTTTTTCCCCAGCTCGGAGCAGCAGGCACCGACCGCCATCGCTACCGCTGCAATTGAGCACGCGCGGCGCGCAAACTTCGATGTCGTGATTGTCGATAGTGCCGGGCGGCTGCACGTTGACGACTCGATGATGCAGGAAATTCGCGAAATTCATGCGGCCATAACACCGGTCGAAACTTTGTTCGTGGTCGACAGCATGGCTGGGCAGGATGCCGTCAACAGCGCCAACGCGTTCAACGACGCATTACCGTTAACCGGAATAATTCTTACCAAGACGGACGGGGACGCGCGTGGCGGTGCGGCGCTGTCGATCCGCCACGTCACCGGCAAACCCATCAAGTTTCTGGGTGTCGGCGAAGCCACGGACGCGCTTGAGCCGTTTCATCCGGACCGCGTCGCGTCGCGCATTCTGGGGATGGGAGATGTCTTAAGTCTGGTCGAGGAAGTCGAACGCACGGTTGACCGCAAGCAAGCGGAGAAGGTCGCTAAAAAGCTGTCGAAAGGCAAAGCCTTCGACCTGGCGGATTTTCGTGAACAGTTGGAACAAATGGAAAAAATGGGTGGCATCGCGAGTTTGCTCGATAAACTCCCTGGGGCCGGTGCATCGCCCGCGGCCGCCGCGGCGCAGCTTGACGATAAACAAACCCGGCGCATCGTTGCCATCATAAATTCGATGACGCCGCACGAACGGGCATTTCCCGCGGTAATTCGCGGGCCTCGCAAGCGCCGTATCGCGGCGGGTTCGGGAACCGAGGTCCAGGATGTGAACCGGCTGTTGAAGCAGTTCACCCAGATGCAAAAGATGATGAAGCGGATGAGAAAGCGCGGCAATATGGCGAAGGCGCTCGGCGGTTTGAAGGGACGGATGCCGGGCATGCCATTCTGATCCGACGGTCGCGGCCTGAATCGGGTATGTGGCGGCCATGGCAATTTGCGCGCCATGGCGATAAAATCGCGCCCCTTTGAAGCATGAGCGGGCGCAACCGGGGTCACGGTGACCAACGGCGGGCCTGCCGAGAGGACATAATTCATGGTTACGATTCGACTGGCACGCGGTGGGGCCAAGAAGCGCCCGTTCTACAGCGTGGTCGTCGCCGACCACCGCCGCGCGCCGCGCGGACGATTTATCGAGCGCGTGGGGTTTTTCAACCCATTAGCGCGTGGCGCAGAAGAGCGGGTACGCCTGGACTTGGAGCGCGTCGATCATTGGGTTGGGCAAGGCGCGAAACCGTCGTCCCGCGTCGCGACATTGATTAAGCAAGCGCGGGGATAATGTTTGTTGCTACGGGCGCGGTCAATCGCGGCCCGATAGTGGTGCCTAAGCTTGGTGACGGCGAACCCCAAAGCAACGATAGTCGTCGGTAAGCTTGGTGCCAGCTACGGTGTACGCGGCTGGTTGCGGGTACAATCGTATACCCAGGAGCCGGAAGACATTTTCGCGTATCTGCCGTGGACTGTAGGTCGCGCCGGAACCGAAGTGGAAGCCGCCGACTGGCGATGTGCCGGAACGCAGTTGGTAGTGAAGCTTGCGGGTGTGGACAGCCCTGAAGCGGCGCGCGATTGGACAGGATTGGAGATCTTGGTTAGCACAGCGCGGTTACCGCCGCTTGCAAGCGGTGAATATTACTGGTCACAGCTGCAGGGAATGCGTGTCACGAACACGAGCGGTAGCGACCTCGGGTCGGTGCAATCGTTGTTGGAGACCGGCGCCAACGATGTCATGGTCGTGTCCGGCGAACGTGAGCGTCTGATTCCTTACGTTGACGCCGTGGTCCGGACCGTGAATTTGCGCGAGCGGACGATTGTGGTGGATTGGGACCCGGAGTATTGAGGGCCGCGCTGGCGGCGGAGGGTATTATGCGGATCGATGTCGTTAGTATCTTTCCGCAGATGTTTCGGGCTCTGACCGAGTCGGGCATTACCCAGCGCGCGATCGAGCAGGGTGTGCTCCGCTTGCGGATATGGAATCCGCGGGACTATGCACACGACTCGTATCGGCGTGTGGACGATCGGCCCTATGGCGGCGGACCCGGCATGGTCATGATGCCAGACCCGATCGATGCCGCGATCCGTGCAGCCAAGGCAGCGCACAGCGAGGCCGCGCCGGTGGTGTATTTGACCCCCCAGGGTCGGCAGCTCGACCATAGGGGCGTTACCGAACTCGCGTCGCGATCGCGCTTGATACTTCTGGCGGGACGTTATGAAGGCATAGACGAGCGTGTTTTGCGCCGACACGTCGACGAGGAATGGTCGATCGGCGATTACGTATTAAGTGGCGGTGAATTGGCGGCCATGGTGATGATAGACGCAGTGGCGCGGCAGCTACCGGGCAGTTTAGGAAATGCCGACTCCGCCGAGCAGGATTCGTTTGCGAACGGCTTGCTGGATTACGAACACTATACACGACCGGAGTTGTACGCAGGGCAAGCGGTGCCCGCGGTGTTGCTGAGCGGTGACCACGATGCGATTCGGCGCTGGCGTTTGAAGCAGTCGTTGGGACGAACATGGCTGCGGCGTCCGGATTTGTTGCAAGCGATGGAACTGGACGCCGAACAAGTGACTTTGTTGAAAGCTTTTCAAAATGAACATAAGGACTCGGAAATAACCGCCGGGTCCAAAATACGAGAGACGGTACGATGACGACCCACATTGAAGCGATCGAAACAGCACAACTGAAGCAAGACATACCGGAATTTTCTCCGGGCGACACCGTCAAGATCCAGGTTCGGGTCAAAGAAGGGACGCGGGAACGGTTGCAGGCATTTGAGGGCGTCGTTATCGCAAAAAAGAATCGAGGCCTGAATTCGTCGTTCACCGTGCGAAAGGTGTCGTATGGTGAAGGCGTCGAACGCGTGTTTCAGACCCACAGCCCAATCGTGGCGAGCATCGAAGTCAAGCGTCGGGGTGCGGTACGGCGGGCCAAGCTGTACTACCTTCGCGAACGGCGCGGACGGTCGGCCCGCATTAAAGAGAAGATCTAGCCCACGGCTTGTGCCGGGCGGGTGGCCCTTGGCAATGGCTGCCCGTGTAGCGAGCGCACGCGACATTGGCCCCGCAAGAAAACCCAACGCCACCCCAAAACGCGGTATGGATCGAGCGTTTTTTGGACGCTATCTGGCTGGAGTCGGGACTTAGCAACAACACCTTGGCCGCGTATCGCGTGGACCTTGAGCGTTTCGGCGATTGGTTGGATCGCGACGCACAGACATTGTTGGAAGCGCAGCGGTCGCAGCTATTGAGTTACTTGGCGGATCGGGTTGCAGACGGCGCCAAGCCACGCTCCACGGCGCGACTGCTATCCTCATTGCGGCGGTTTTACCGCTATTGGTTGCGCGAAGGGAAGATATCGCTCGATCCCACCGCCGATGTCGCCTCGCCGATGCTTGGGCGGGGACTCCCAAAAAGTTTATCGGAACAAGACGTCGAACGCTTGCTCGCGGCGCCCGACACGAACACGCTGTTGGGCCTACGGGATCGCGCCATGCTGGAGACTCTATACGCTACGGGACTGCGGGTCACCGAATTGGTCTTGCTCGGGGTAACGCAAATCGATCTGAATGCAGGAGTCGTGCGGGTTACCGGCAAGGGCCAACGCGAGCGCTTGGTGCCGCTCGGTGAGGAGGCGTTGACATGGATTGAGGAATACTTATCGATTGCGCGGCCGGATTTATTGAAGGGTAGGGCCTGCGATTCGGTATTTGTGACGGCGCGGGGTAAGGCCATGACGCGTCAGGCGTTTTGGCATCTGATTAAACGCCACGCGACACGCGGCGCGATCGACATTGCACTGTCACCGCACACGCTGCGGCACGCGTTCGCGACGCATTTGTTAAATCATGGTGCCGATTTGCGGGCGGTACAAATGCTGCTCGGACACAGCGATCTGTCGACCACACAAATATACACCCACGTTGCGCGAGAGCGTTTGCGTACGTTGCATGAACGACATCACCCGCGCGGTTAGCCGTTAACTCCATATCCTTGTAATCAATTAGGAGTCGACCATTTCTCAATTGCGTTCGCATCGTCGTGAGGTAACCCCGCGTCTGTACGGCACGGACGATGCGCGTACCATGGCGCGTCGCCGCATGCCGCGCATGATATTCGATTTCGTGGATGGCGCGGCTGGCAGCGAGACAGCCGATCGCCTGAATCGTGCGGCAATCGATCGGATTCGCCTGCAGCCAAGGGTGTTGGTGAATGTCGAAAACCGTCGTCTCAGCAAACCTATTCTCGGTCGCGAGATGGCTTTACCATTTGGGATCGCACCGATGGGAATGTGTGATCTGACCTGGCCCGGCGCGGACCGGGCGCTCGCGGCCCAAGCGGTGCGGAGTGGGATTCCGCTTTGTCTTTCCAGCGCCGCGTCGACGACGCTTGAAGCCATGCACCCTTTGGCGGCGGGTTTGGCATGGTTCCAGCTTTACGTCGGGCAATCGGAAGACGCCGCGATGGAGATGGTAGATCGCGCCGAAGCCGCGGGTTACGAGGTATTGATTCTGACCGTCGATGTGCCACAAACCTCGAAGCGTCTCCGCGACCAAAAAAATGGATTTCGAGTACCCTTTAAACTTGGATCGCGACAGTTCCTCGACTTCGCACTGCATCCGCGTTGGGCCATTGAAACATTGTTGAGTGGTGTGCCCAAACCCTTGAACTACGAGACCGCGAAGCATGGCCATGGATTTGTGCGCGACGAAAGCCGCGGCCAAACCGATTGGGCATTCCTCGAACGATTGCGGGCGCGTTGGAAGGGAAAACTCGTCGTCAAAGGTGTACTCAGTTCGGACGATGCGATCCGGGTAATGGATACGGGTGCCGATGCGATTTACGTATCGAACCATGGCGGTCGCCAGCTCGATAGCGCGCCTGCCGCAATCCGTGTATTGCCCGCGATTCGGGATGCGGTCGGGAAAGATTATTCGCTGATCTTCGACAGTGGGTTGCGAAATGGCGAAGGCATTGTCAAGGCATTGGCGTTGGGCGCCGATTTCGTAATGCTCGGTCGTCCTATCATGTACGCGCTCGGTGCCGACGGAGCACGGGGGTTATCGACTCTGATCGACATCCTGGCCGACGAGATTAGTGTAACGATTGCGCAGCTCGGTTGCCGCCGAGTCGAAGACATCGATACCGGCGTTCTGGCCGATGCGTTTGAGGAATAATTGCCGATGAATATAACGAAAAAAATCCGCGGTGGCAGCCTGCTCGCGCGTGCGCTGCATGAAAAAGGCATCGACCGTGTGTTCACCCTGGCCGGCGGATTCTGCAACCCCGCACTGGAAGGCTTCATGGAATGCCAAATGCCGGTCGTGAATTGCCCGCACGAGCAGGTCGCGGGGCATCTGGCCGATGGCCATGCGCGTATTAGCCGTAAGCCTACCGTGTGCCTGGTCGGCCCCGAAGGTTTTGCCAACGCCATACCGGCCGTCATGGAGGCTTGGGGCGAGCGATCGCCGGTCATTTTCGTAACCGGGTCCAGCACCTTGAAGCGCACCGGGGCGGGCGGTTTTAAGGAAATCGACGACGTCGCCATTGCGGCACCATTGACCAAATACAGCGAAAGCATTACCGACGGCGAGCGAATCCCGGAGTTCGTGGACCGGGCCTACAAGATCGCCGTTAGCGGCTATCCGGGTCCGGTTCATCTGAGTCTGCCGGTGGATATCATGTTTTCGTCGTTTGACGTCGAGGTGGGCCGTCAGGAGCGGCCGTTCGAGTGGGTGGCAAAACGTCCGCCGCGGGCGTGGCCCGATCCTGCGGCACTTGAGTCACTGCTCAAGCGCATTGCCGGCGCCAACCGACCGGTACTGATCGGCGGCCACGGTGTGTGGTGGTCCGGGGCCGAAGCAAAACTCGAGCAAGTCGGGCGCACCCTGAACATTCCTGTGTTCAATATCCCCTATCACCAGAAATTGCTCGGCGAGGAGCGTGAGGCGTATATGGGGCTCGCGGATATACACCAGTATCCGCCGTCGAAGTTCGCAATTGAGGAGTCCGACATCGCGATCATGCTGGGCGGGCGTCTGGACAACCAGATGAATTTCGGCAATCCGCCGTTGTTTCCCGCCTCCACCGAACTCGTCTGCGTGAACGGCTCCCACGAGGAACTCGAGTTCAATCGTGCCGCGGATCACGTGTTGTTGAGCAACCCGGGCGCATTTCTCGATGCGCTGCTGGCATTGCCGGCGGACGATGCGTGGAAGCTCGACCGGCAATGGCTCGACCTAAACCGCCGTAAACGCCGCGACTGGGTGGCAGCGACTCTGGCCGGTCTGAAACCGGAAACCGACGAGGCGGCCGCCACCGGCGGCAAGATGCACCCGCTGCAACTGGCGCTCGATGTGCAGGATGCCCTGGGCGAAAACGATTGGCTCGTGTTCGATGGCGGCAACACACACTTCTGGTCGGAGATCGCGGTCAATATCGCGGGGTGGTACGGCAAAAAGCTGGGCGGCATCCTGCATCCCGGATCGTTCAGCATGTTGGGTGTAGGCGTGTCGTTTGCGGTTGCGGCCAAGAACACGCATCCCGGCGCCAACGTGGTGTTACTAAGCGGAGACGGGGCGTTTCTTTCCGGTGGCTTAAGCGTCGAGGTCGCGTTCCAAGAGCACACACCCATCGTCGTCGTGATCGACAACAACGGCGGATTAGACTGCATCTCCCAGCAGCAGGAACGATTGTTTGAAAGCGGCAAGCATTTCGCGACGGATTTTCGGGACATCCCGTTCCACACGATGTTTGAAGGCCTCGGCGGTCACGGCGAGTTGGTGGAAACCCGCGAGCAACTCGGCCCCGCGCTGAAGCGCGCGCTCGCGAGTGGTAAGACCGCGTGCGTGAATGTAAAAGCAAAGGGCGTGATCAGTCCCATTGTGCTCGCAACCACCAGCAAACGCGACAAAGCATCCATCGAATAGGGATCGGTTATGGCCATCATCTCATCGCATACTCTCGACTCAGTGCTTGGGTCCCATGCCAGTGGCATTGAGGTCGAACTGTTCAGACTCGAAGCCGGTGGCGAACGAGTTCGTGTGCTGCGTACGCGGACCGATGAGGGTGGCCGGTTATCGGCGGAAGTGGAACTCAACGCGGAGCGCGCGAACGATACCTATGAATTGGTGTTTCATACCGGCGATTACTTCACAGCCCATTCCGTATCGGGATTGGGATCGCGAATCATGAACGAAGTGGTAGTGCGGTTTTCAATGCCCGATCCAAACGGGCGATACCACATGCCGATGATGCTTTCGCCAAACAGCTATTCGGTGTGGTGGTCAAACTGAATCGCTCGGTCGTGCCGCACTGCTACGACTGCGTTGTATGCCGACTTCCGGTCTAAACGTGTCGCGCCGCATCCGGCGCACACCCTACACCGACCAAGTGGAAGCGCACGGCGTGCGTGGTTTCTCTGTGGTCAATCACATGCTGCTGCCCAAAGCGTATCAGCGGTCGCTGCAAGACGACTACTGGCATCTGCGCGAACATGTGCAGTTGTGGGATGTGTCCTGCCAGCGCCAAGTGGAGCTGCGCGGCAAACACGCAGCGCGGTTAGCGCAATGGATGACACCGCGCGATTTGCGCCGCGCGGAAGTCGGCCAGTGCTTGTATGTGGCAATCGTGGATGAGAACGGGGGCATGATTAACGATCCATTGTTACTCAAACTCGCCGAGGATCGTTTTTGGTTTTCCATTGCCGATTCCGATGTGCTGCTGTGGGCCAAAGGTTTGGCGCTGGGTGCGGGGATGGAGGTCGAGGTGAGCGAACCGGATGTGTCGGTGCTCGCGGTGCAGGGGCCGAAGGCGGAAGACCTGATGGCAAATGTGTTCGGTCCGGGCATTCGCGACGTGAAGTTTTTTCGGTTTGCCGAGTTCGAGTTTCAAGGCACACGTCAACTCATTGCGCGATCGGGTTATTCCAAACAGGGCGGTTTCGAGATTTATCTCAATGACGGATCGTTGGGCTCGGCGCTATGGGACACGCTTTGGAAAGCCGGTCAGCCGTTCGATGTCGCGCCGGGTTGTCCGAACCTGATCGAAAGGGTCGAAGGCGGTTTGTTGTCCTACGGCAACGAAATGACGCGCGAGAACAATCCGCTGGAATGCGCTATGGACGATTATTGTACGTTGGACGGCTCCATCGATTTCATCGGCCGCACTGCGTTACAGAGTCTGCAACGCGACGGCGTGCAGCGACTCATTCGCGGCGTATGGATTGACGGTGCACCGTGTCCGCCCTGCGCTACACCATGGCCGGTGGTGCACAATGGTGTCGGGGACAGGCAGATCGGTCAGATCACCACGGCGATTTACTCACCGCGGTTTGAATGCAACATCGGCCTATCGATGATCGAACGGGGCTTTTGGGAGCCGGGGCAGCCGGTGACGGTGCACAGCGCCGACGGCGATCGGCGCGGCGGTACGGTTACGTCGCTGCCGTTTGCATCTCCGGGTTAGGCTAATTTAACAATCGAGCCAGCAATCTGCGGTATTTCGCAACGAGTTTGGGGTGTGATCTCAGCATCGTAAATGCCGAAAGCAAATTTTGCCGCCCGGCATCGTCATTGAATGAACGATCGCGTTTGACGATTTCCAGTAAATTCTCGAGCCCAAGTTCTGCCTCGTCGTTAAGCAACGCCCACGCGCCCAGTCGTAAACGCGATTCGCAGTCATCGGGGTTTTGGTGGACGGCGTGCTGTAGTTGGTCCGGTGCCGTCACGGTAGCACTGAGTTTTGCAAAGTTGAGCTTGGTACTAATGGCTCCAAATTCCGGATCGAGTTTGGTGTTCGCGCCCACGCGTCCTAACGCCTCCTCAGCATCATCGAAGTTGTCATTGGCGATATACAACCTCGCCAGCATCAGACGGGTCTTATCGTTGTCCGGATCGGCTTGTTCGGACTCCGTCAGCAACGCGATCGCGGCGTCGGTGTCACCGTTGTCGTGTAACGTCACGGCCTCCTCGAGGGCTCGGTCCGATGCGCGTGGCCGATGTCCGTCAATAAATGTGCGCACGGCGGATTCGGGTAGTGCCCCCATAAATTCGTCGACGGGCTCTCCATTCTTAAATAACTTAATCGTGGGCAGGCTGCGGATGCCGTAACGCGCCGCCAACTCTTGCTCTGCTTCCGTGTCGACCTTGGCTAGCAGCACATCGCCGTGATACTCGCCGACCACTTTCTCCAGGATCGGAGCCAACATTCGGCAGGGCCCGCACCAAGCGGCCCAAAAATCCACCAACACGAGAATGGAGCGCGAGCGTTCGATAACGGATTCGGTGAAGTCGGTGCCGTTGGCGTCGAATATATAAGGAGTGGTCGTCATTGGTGCGCTGATCTAGATCGTTATGTAGCTGGACGTGTGAGTATCTAGAAATGCGGTCCCACGGTGGCGATTGCAATACCCTGCCAGAACATTAGGGGACGTACCCCAGTTTCTCTTTGGGAGAACAGGCAGTAAACTAATTTGTCCTCATTTAAGCATTCATATCGCGATATAAACTTATCGCCATCTTGCCGGTCCCGACCACCGCGCCTATTAGTAACAACCATAGAAGCCATTTTAGCCAGGGCAGTTCTGCTTCGGGCGACAAGCGTGATTCGCCGCCTGCGATCTTCACAGCGCGCAACTGAACTAACTCGCCCTGGGTTTGCTGATGTTGTTGCTCACTGCTCAGAATCCCAATCAATGCATTGGCTGGGGCATCACTTTCGTAGTTGCCCCAAGCCAGCGTAAAGGGGCCATTGTCGGTACCCAAAAATAACACTTCATAAACCGGAAACGAGATTTCCACAACGGGTGGTGTGGGCAGTGCCTGTTTTGGCTCAAACCACCAGTGGGCATAATCTTCTCGCGGTATTTCGACAGGTTGACTGGGCTTAATGTCGCTGCCAGTAATGTTATGTTGTTGCAGATCGGTGCGTATTAGCCGTTTATGGTCAAAATCGTTCTTGGAGGCGAAGAGATTGCCGCGGATCAAGGTTTGCGATTCACCTGGAATTAATTTCAGTTCACGCGCTTTCACTGCTGACGGCATATCGAATGCTAGAAAGCCCTCTTGCTTTGGCACGGTCTGTGGCGTCTCCAGTCGATGCCATAGTTGTCTTTCAGCCATTTTTAGATTGTAGGTGCCGACGACCTTTTGCAACTCGAAGGAACGAATCGATTTCAACGATTCCAGACGCAGGTATTTTTGCCCTTTAGGTATCCCACCTATGGTGCGCCATTCTTCTTTGTCGGAGTTTTGATTGGTCAGGCTCTTACTGCGATGTAGCGTGTGCCAGTTATCCAGGTCGGTGCCGACTTCGACTTTGAGCTGCAACAATTGGTCGGCAGGTTGGTGTGCCCATAGCAGCGCTATCGATTCGATTTCGATGCCGTCTTCTTTATCCGGCAATTCGATAATGTAGTCCTGTCGGGCTCGATTAATGGGTATCGTCTCAGTGGTTGTGGATTCCGATAGCTGATCTTGCCGTTGGTTTTGTTCCCGTATTGTCAGCGTTTTTGAGTGACGCTGCAGGTACATGCTGAACACATAAAACGGCAGCTCGATCTGTTTTTGGGAAATTTCAATCGGTACCTTGCGAACCCAGCTTGGTAGTTGTTTCCCGGTGACATCGAATACCGCGACATCACCTAAATCGGCACGCGTCACCGCGAGCAGTATATCGATCGGCAATTCGACTCTCTGTAAAGCCTGTTTCGGTCCGCTTAAATTAGCCTGATAGGCGTAGTCCTCCATCGCGGCAAACGCTTGGTTATATGCGACGGTTAGTGTCGCAACTAGCAATAAACCCAGTTGCTTAGGTTTCATGTACCGCGCTTTCTGTATCCCGATCGTCTGGGGCGCGCTTCTGGGGGATCGGCGAGAAATAGCCCATCGCTACCAGTAACCCTCCCACCACCAAGAATGAAACGATGCGTTCAACGGTGCCGCTCGCGTCCAGGTCGATAAAAAACATTTTAAACAGGACCACGGCTATCAATACTGCTCCGGTTATCCATACGGCCCTGGCCATCTTGCGCGAAGCGAGTAGCATCGCCAGCATGCCGATTACGGTCCAAAGAATCGAAATCGCGGTCTGGATCTTCGTTTCTCTAAACATGGTAGATAGGTTAAATGGAATGTCTGCATAATGATGCATGGATCGCAGCAATACCGCGGTTAACCAGATGAAGATCAATCCACCTAAGAGGATCAATACGTGGTTCCGGAAGTCTGACCAGGGAAGTTCTAAAATTGTCAGGGTTCGAACGACAGAGATAAAAAATACGATTTGCGCCAGGTCCAACGGATTGATGAAAGGCAGATAGGGCAGGGGAGCGGGGTCAGCGGAAGTGCTAATATTTACGATAATACTCCAGGCCGCCAGTATTAAACCCAGCGATGCAATAATCCCGAGTTGCAACGGCGGACCAAACCGGGAGATAGCCGGGAATCTGGCGGTACGTGCCGCGTACATAAACAACAACGGAAAGATTGCCAGCAAGGCAATATACCCACTGCCGACGCCGGGCAGCCAATCCTCGAAATACCAGGTCAAATCGAGCGACAGTACGCAAGCCACGAATACTACAAAACCAGCATGCAATAGCACACTAATCCACTGCGGCCAGCCACAGTTCTCCAGCCGTACGATCGTCCAGTAAGTCAATGCCAATGCCAAAACCCAGATAAACGCATCGGGTAGAACCAGCACGTGCTGGTAATCATTAATGGATTGCAGGCTGATCACTATCAGCACGGGTAGCAATAGTGCACCGCTTACGGAAGCGGGTGTCCAATTCCAGCGCTTCACTCGATCTAAAAAAACCAGAATACCGGCGGTCACAGAGAACAATAACAGCCAGGCAATGATTTGACTGCTCATGTATTCGTCAATTTGAACCAGCACGCTGCCGAGCCACCAGCACATCGCCCAGACGAAAAATACGGTATGCAGAAGACGTATGTGAGCGGTGGA
>JAOTWM010000439.1 GCA_029862885.1 Gammaproteobacteria bacterium | reverse complement strand
GCCCGCCGGGTCTGCCGGAAACCTCCCTCCAAAGCGCAACTTAGTAATGGGCCCGGGTCAGGCCGTGGCTTGATCGTTGGTACGATAATAACGCGGTATGGGCCCCTGCAACCACCTCCATACCCCATCACAGCATTCACGCTCAGCCGCCGAAAGCCTTGGCGCCGCCACTATCTGTAACGATTCTCGTAATTGCGCGAAGCCGGTCGCCCCGAGCAAGACGCAATCGACATTCGCATCATCCAACACAAATCGCAGCGCCAATTCGGTCGCGGAACGCCCATTCTGAGCCGCGCAATCCGCCAATCGTGCCGCCGCTTCACGTTGTCGCGGATGCCAATAGCGTCTTCGGTAGGTTTCGCTTCGGGCCAGGCGCGTGCCGGCGACCGGGCTATCGACCGCCGCGTATTTCGCGGTCAATAAGCCACCCGCCAACGGGTTGTATATACAGGTTGCAATTCCATACTCTCTCGTCATCGGCCAGAGTTCGGACGCCGCGCCCCGTGCGATCGCGTTGTACACCGGCTGCACGACAGCCGGCCGCGGCCACCCATGATGTGCGGCCACATGGTCCGCGCCCGCTATTTGCCACGCCGCAAAATTCGACAGGCCAATATGGCGTACCTTGCCCGCACTCACAATTCGATGTAAGCATTCCCAGGTAGTATCCAACGGTACGTCATCGTCCGGCTGGTGC
This sequence comes from Gammaproteobacteria bacterium, assembly GCA_029862885.1. GTDB lineage: Bacteria > Pseudomonadota > Gammaproteobacteria > Arenicellales > JAOTWM01 > JAOTWM01. Next base: position 3,847 of record JAOTWM010000439.1, on the reverse strand, counting down.
AGATACAATACATCCACATGGTCGACGTCCAAACGGCGTAACGAAGCGTCGATTTGTGCGAGCACCACGTCGGGGTCAAGACCCTCGGTGCCGGCGTCATCACCGACGCGGTAACGAACTTTGGTCGCCAGCACGATCTCGTCTCGAATGCTGCGGCTGCGAATCCATCGCCCGACGATCTCTTCGGCGCGCCCGGCATTGTACGAATTGGCCGTATCAATTAACGTTGCACCATGCTCGATGGCAATGTCGAGTAACTGCATCGAGCCACGCTGATCCACCTGATCTCCCAATGTCATTGTTCCAAACCCGACCGCGGGCAATGCTAGTGTGTTGACTGCGGTATCTTGTGTTTGCGACATTCACTGTCCTCGCTTACGATGAAATTTTGTGTAGACAATAGCGTAGCGTGACTACCACTGTAATTCATCAACAAAGACACTCGTTACGCTTTGGTGTGACGGGGCTTTTAGCCGCCCTGCTATTGATTCAGGGCTGTGTACTATTTAGGCCTACCGCGGGAATTGGCGAGGTTATCGAGTGGTCCAAGGTCCGCGGCTGGAACCAGGACCGTCACAGCCAAGCCTGGAGCGCGTTGCAACAAAGCTGCGTCAGGCTGGCTTCGCGCGATACCAATTGGGAACGCATCTGCTTGCATGCCGCGGACCTGCTGAGTCCTGATGACGACACTGCCCGCCGGTTTTTTCAGACGCATTTCACGCCGCACCGAGTATATGGCAAGACGCGCCGCCAACAGGCCTTGTTCACCGGTTACTACGAGCCCTTACTGCATGGCAGCCTCGAACCATCGGCGCGGTACCGCTATCCGCTGTATGCCCAGCCCGACGATCTGCTCACGATTGATCTTCGTGATCTCTATCCCGAGCTGGAAGGCAAGCGCATTCGTGGCCGGGTCTTGGGGCGACGCGTCGTGCCCTACTACTCGCGACAAGAACTGGACGACAATGCGGCGTTGTTATCTGGAAACGAATTGCTCTGGGTGGATGACGAGACGGCCCTGTTTTTTCTACATGTGCAAGGTTCAGGGCGCGTCCGTATGACCGACGGCGGCGTCCTCAAGGTCGGTTATGTCGATCAGAACGGTCATCCCTACGTGGCGATTGGCAAAACACTAGTCGAACTCGGAGAGCTGAGCCTGGACGAAGTGAGTTTGTTCAGCATCCGGGATTGGTTGCGGTCGCACCCGGAGCGAGTCCGATCCATTCTCCATAGCAACCCAAGCTACGTATTTTTTACTGCCCGTCAATTCGATAGCGGCGGGCCGATCGGTGCGTTTCAAGTCCCGCTCAGCGCCGGGCGCAGCATAGCGGTTGACCCTGCGGTGATTCCGCTCGGTACACCCGTGTGGATCGATACCCGATATCCAGGGGACCAACGTCGACTGCAACGATTACTAATGGCGCAAGACACTGGCGGTGCTATCCGTGGACCACTGCGCGCCGACATTTTCTGGGGGCACGGCGACGACGCCGAACAATTGGCGGGCAATATGAAACAATCCGGGGAGATAATTGTTCTGCTACCCAAGCGAGTTAACGACTAGCCCGGATTGCTTACCGGCGATTCAGGCTGATCTTCAAGCGCAGCCAGCAACGCGTCGCCAACCGCAGCGCGTCTCCAACCATGCAGCACCGCGACCGTGCGGTCGCCACGGACAAGTCGATCCAAATCCTGACGTGTCGCGAGTAACGAAGCGCTCATCTTGTGCTGCTGAGCGCAATGCTGCACCAGCGTCGTTAAACGCCGGCGCAGATCGGTTTGCCGTGCCGACAAGCGCCCGGCGTCGGGCCATAGCGGTTCACCATCATCGCCCGCGCCTCGCAGCGCCGCGATGAGTTCCCCGCCCCAGCGTCCGCGTTGCCGCGGTCGCAGCGAATCGATTTGGTGCAACGCGGTAATATCAAGTGACTCCAACCCTGCGAGATCAAACAGAGCGGCGTTCGGCAACACCCATTCACGAGGTAGATCGATTCGCTGCGCGGTACGCTCGCGCCACTCCGCCAATCGGCTAAGTCGGTGCTGCGCAGCAACATCCAAGGATTGGCCCCGTTTTAGGCGCCGATACGCGAGTTCAGGGAGGTTTTGGTATTGATCGGGATCGGCCAGTAGCGCGCATTCCTGTTGCAACCAATCCAGCTTACCGCCCGTCACCAACTCGGCGTGAAGCGATTCATACAACATGCCGAGATAACGAACGTCATCCGCCGCGTACTGGATTTGTTCGGGCCGCAACGGTCGCTCGCACCAATTAGTGCGGGTTTCCGATTTCGCCAAGGAGATGCCAGACAAGGACTGCACCAAATGCGCGTAGCTGAGTTGCTCACCATGGCCACAAAACGCGGCCGCTAATTGCGTATCGAATACCGGCGCCGGCAATCCAACACCGTGCTGAACCATCACCTCGAGGTCCTGGCGCGCCGCGTGCACAATTTTGACGATCCCCGTATCGGCCAGCACGCCGCGCAATGGATCGAGGTGGCCTATCTTTACCGGATCCAGCAACACGATGCCGTCTGGATTCGCTAATTGCAAAAGGCACAGCCGTGGATAATACGTATTTACCCTCAAAAACTCGGTATCGACTCCAAGCCACGCGGTATCCCGCAGCGATTCGCAATGCGCCTGCAATGCGGCACCGGTCTCGATTAGTCGTGGTGCGGGGGTGCTTTCGTCACTAGTCATCATGATTATCCAAATTCCAGGCTGCAACGGCAGCACAATTGTGGTGTAACATCCGCTCCACCGATCAGTATTCGCGGCTACCCCCTAGTGTGAGCCGCACCGCAGCGGTATGCCATCAATCAGGTCGGCTTGACGATTCACCTGCGTAACGATGGATGACTAAGAATCGTGCCGAATAGGACAAACAGCACCGCTACCAAGTGGCGCATAATATGCTTTAACTCGTTAAAATTCTGAGAAAATACTCGGCCAGCGGTCCGCCTATGTGGAATTTCCCTGCCAAACACTCAGCAACCATAACCACATAGTAAACAGGCCGTCAGAAATGCTTCAAATTGTCAAATATTTTGTAAATCTCGTTACGTTTCGAGCGAAACCCCAGGACGTTCCCGAATCCGACCAGTTGGTGGTCGCAACCGCCCTGCTTGCGCTGGTGACGTCTCTGCCAACCGCCTCGATCGGTGAGACCTTCGGCGCCACGCTCGCGATATCGACGCTCCAGATTCTCATTTTCGCCGCTGTGATTTGGCTGGTTCTCAGATACAACGGTGTTTCCGAGCGCTGGCGGCAAACCATCACTGCGTTATTCGGTGCACTGACAATAATGCAGTTGTTCGGCTGGATCGTATCGCCGGGTACGGATCAAACGACACAACCCATCGCGACCTCGACGTTACCCGCACCGCTCGTGATGGTTGTTGCCGCTTGGTATCTTGCCGTGATGACCCACATCCTGCGCCACGCCATCGAATCCAGCATTGTAAAGAGCTTCCTAATCGGCTGCGCCGTGCAATTACTGACAGTGGTGGTGCTAGTGCTCATAATAACGAAAATCGGACTGGTGCCCGACTCGCTCTGATGCACGTCCACATACTCGGTATCTGCGGCACCTTTATGGCCGGTATCGCGGCCCTGGCGCGCGCGCTGGGCCACGATGTGACGGGCTCGGACGGCGCCGCGTATCCGCCGATGAGTACCCAGCTCGAGCAGCTCGGCGTCACACTATGTGCCGGATATGAACCCGAGCATCTCACACCGGCGCCGGATTTAGTGGTCGTTGGGAATGCACTTTCACGCGGCAACCCGGCGGTCGAAGCGATGCTACGCCGAGGCATGCCGTACACCTCCGGACCGCAGTGGCTGT
>JAOTWM010000047.1 GCA_029862885.1 Gammaproteobacteria bacterium | reverse complement strand
CGACATGTACGGAAAATACCGTTACGGCAGACTCAGTCGCCGCATAACCAAGCGCGACCAATGCCGCCACACCCCCGATCTCGTAGCTTCCGAATCCCATGAATGCGGGAATTGGTAAACTCGCCGTCGCCTCGGAGGCAATCAACGCGGTCATGATGCCACTCACTGGTACATTTGCCATTACCGCAAAACTTGGCGCGGTCACCGCCACATAAATGGCATACATGCCGCCGTATTTACAAAGTCGTGCACCAAGGCTCAACGACACACAGTGCACGAATACGCCACGTTGTCGCGTCGAGCCAACGGCAACGGCGAATTTTTGCAGTAGTGCGACGAGCCGAGTAACCGTCGGCGATCGCACTACCGTCGCATGTTTTTGCAGGTATCCCGCCGCCGCTGGCAACGCATAATAGATCAACCAGAATCCAAGCGCTGTGAGCAGCGCGAGTACCGCTACCATGACGAGGATTTGGCGGTGCGAAACCACATTGCCGGACGGCAGTAGGAGCAGCGCGGCAACAATCGGCGCCAGCACCAGTAGGTCGAACCACACACTAACGCCTAGCGAGGCAATACATGCGTCCAACGGCACCCGATGGCGTCGATTCAGCATTGCCGCGAATGCTAACTCGCCGAGCCGGGCCGGCAATAAATCAACCGCCATATTGCGCACCACCGTAGCGAGATAAATATGAATAAATGCCGGCAACGGCGCGGTCGTCGCGACCTGTAGCAACACCCTGAAGCGCGCCGCACGAAACACGGCGCCAAGCAATTGCAACAACACATAAACACCCCCGAGCGGTAACGCGATGCGCCGTAACGTATCGACCACGCTGGCAATATTTAGCTCGTCGCCGGCCGACGCCACCAATCGAAAAATCAGCCCAAGCAGCAGCATCGAAATACCAATCGACAATAGCGCCCGCCACAGCAGCTTCAGAGGCGATCGACCATTGCGTAGTACATTTCGCATATGTGGAGTCACGTACGGCAAAGAGGGAGATTGCGCCGACTACTTAGGGTGCCTCTGCATAAGTCTGGGCGAATCAAGTTGGGATTCAAAATGATCAAGATCAAGGCATGGAACGTAAGTAATAGCCCAGCTATTGCTTGCGTTTCGCAACACAAAGATTGATTATTTTGGACCCAAATTGATCGGCCATGACTTTTGCAGAGGTTCCTTGGTCCGATTTCCACTGAGTTGCGAACCTTTCATAAACTGTCCGGGCTAGCCCGCATGTTGCACGAAGGCGGACGATGTATCAGCAACCGTGCCCATAAATCAATCAATTACTCCGTGTTTTGCAACCCGGGCCCGGTGCACAACGCGCCGCGGCCCGTTGCTGACCCGGTGCGAATACTAGAGAGTTTAGGCGCTGCGCGCACGCCGCCGGCCACGGGTCCGCACGGACTGTGCGATCGAGTCATTGGAGGGTCGTGCAGGCAAATTTATGTGGTTCGAGAGGTTTGGATAGGCCGCGACTTTATGGGGGATAGCCATCGCCTCGACGAAGTGCTGCTGGAAACGGGGTTCCACCGCAGTCTCGACCTTTTCGATCGTGCGCACCAGTTGTTCGATTTCAGGTCGGGTATTTCGATCCAGCAGCGCGATACGCGCGCCCGTCCCCGCGGCGTTACCGGCCGACGTAACATGCTGCAGATCGCAGTCCGGAATCAGTCCTAGAATCATCGCGTACTTAACATCGATATGGCTACCGAACGCGCCGGCGAGTCGAATGCGGTCAACCGTGTCGATCGACATGCGATCCATTAACAAGCGCACTCCGGCATACAATGCCGCCTTGGCCAACTGGATAGCGCGAACATCGTTTTGCGTGATCGACAAATCGATATCGCCTTCGCGCAATCGATATGAATAGGTTCTGCCGTCCGCCACCACCCGCGGCGATCGATCTGCAAAGGAACCGTCGATGACGCCGTCGGCACTGATGATACCGGTCAGGTACATCTCTGCGATCACCTCGATAATCCCCGACCCACAGATTCCGGTAATTCCGACGGCTTGAACCGCGTCGGCAAATCCGTCGGCATCGGACCAAAGATCGCAACCGATCACCTTAAAGCGCGGTTCCAAAGATTGCGAGTCGATTCGGACCCGTTCAATAGCGCCCGGGGCGGCGCGCTGTCCGCAACTGATCTGCGCGCCCTCAAAGGCCGGGCCGGTCGGGCTCGATGCGGCCAGCAATCGCTCCCGATTTCCGAGCACGATCTCGGCATTGGTGCCGACATCTACTAGCAGGGTAATTTGGTCGTGAAGATGGGGCCCCTCCGACAATACGACACCCGCGGTATCCGCGCCGACATGCCCTGCGATACACGGCAGTACATAGACCCGTGCGTTGGGGTGCAACTCCAAGTCCAGCTCATTAGCCCACAACGACACCGGCTCGTCAGTCGACAACGCAAACGGGGCAGCCCCCAATTCGACCGGGTTAATGCCCAGCAACAAATGGTGCATGATGGGATTGCCGACAAAGGTTGCCTCGAGGATGTCCTCGACTTCAACCCCGGCCTCGAGAGCCACCTGCCGGGCCAGGTTTTGGATTGCCCCTCGCACGGCTTCGGTCATTTGTACCTCACCGCCAGGATTCATCATCACGTACGACACGCGGCTCATGAGGTCTTCGCCAAAACGAATCTGTGGATTCATCGCTCCGTCCGCGGCGACCACTTCACCGGTTGCGAGGTCGCACAGATGCGCTGCGATCGTTGTAGAGCCGACATCGACCGCAAGTCCGTACGCTTTATCCCGGAAACCCGGCCATACGGCGATGATCTTTCGCTCATCATAGATGGCCACCGTGACCTTCCATTCGCCCTTGCGCAACGCGACCTGCAAGTCTTGCAGCAGGTGTAGATCCCCGGTTAGCTTTCCGAGACGCCATTCGAATTCCAGCGCCTCTTTGAGGCGCTGAAAATCTCCGGCCGGGTCGTACATATCCGGCTCCTGGACCTCGACGTAATAACAGCGAATGACGGGGTCGAGGTTAATGTCGTGCGCCTCTGCACGCTTGCGCACGACCTGATTGTGCATTTGGCTTTCGGGCGGAACATCGATGACGACGTCGCCCAAAATCTGGGTCGAACAGCTCAAACGACGCCCTTTCGCTAATTCATTGGTCTTGCAGTATTCCTTTTCAGTTTTGCTGATCGACGACAAATGCTCAGCACGGGATTCGACCCTGTGTTTCGCAAACGATCCAACACTGAGTAACACTTGACAGCGGCCACACATGCCACGCCCACCGCATACCGAATCGATATCGACGCCGAGCGACCGCGCCGCCTGCAGTAATGGCGTGCCGAGCGGAAAACGGCCGCGCCTCCCGGAAGGCGTAAACACCACCATGGCATCGTTGCGGGCGCTGTCGCTCATTACCGACGACGACGCCGGCTAGCGCGGCGCGCTTGGGCTTCTCCATCCGCAACCGGCTCACGGAACTTGCGTATCCAACGCCGGCATTCGGGGTCGTGACCCGCCATGACATCGGCACCCATTATGGCGCGCAAGACTTCCTCATGCAGCGGGTTGGTAATGGCCGAAGTCAGACCTGCACCGATCGCCATCGCCAGAAACGCGCCGTTCAGACCGTTTCGGCTCGGTAATCCGAAACTCACATTGGATGCGCCACAGGTTGAATTGACCTTCAGCTCTTCACGCAATCGGCGAATGATGTGAAACACCTGCTTTCCCGCTGCGTTGATTGCACCGATAGGCATAACCAACGGGTCGACAATGACATTAGCACGCGGTATGCCGTGGTCCGCGGCGCGCTCGACGATTGTCTTGGCCACTTCAAAACGCACGTCCGGGTCTTCAGATATTCCGGTTTCGTCATTCGAAATCGCCACCACCGCAGCGTCATATTTCTTAACCAGCGGTAGCACCGATTCAAGGCGTTCTTCTTCGCCTGTCACCGAATTCACCAATGGCGTGCCCTGATACACCGCCAACCCCGACTCGAGCGCGGCAACAATGGACGAGTCGATCGACAACGGTACGTCGGTGATGCTCTGCACCAATTTAATTGCTTCGGCCAAAATCTTCGGTTCATCGGCGAGCGGAATTCCGGCATTGACGTCCAACATATGGGCTCCGGCCTGCACCTGGGCGATTGCATCCGATTCGACTCGGCTATAGTCACCCGCCGCCATCTCCGCGGCCAGCAACTTGCGGCCGGTGGGATTGATACGTTCTCCAATTACACAAAACGGTCGATCGAAACCAATCACGACCTCCTTCGTCGCGGAGCTTAGTACGGTGTCGGTCATGCGCTGGCCCTCGTTTGTTGTTGTCCGTCGGCGCGACCGGGCGACCACGGCACCCGCCCTTGCAATACTCCGGACGCGTCTATTATTTCCGCAACCGCTTCCTCCTGACGATACGCCATAATGTGCACGCCGCTCACGCCCTCGATCTCGCGTAATTGCTGGATCATTTCAATGCACAGTTTCATACCCTCAAGTTTCGGTTTTTCAGCTTTGGCCAACCGCTCAATAACCGCATCGGGTATATGTATCCCGGGGACATGTTCCCGTATCCAACGCGCGGCGCGGGCCGATGCGAGTGGGCCGACTCCTACCAGAATGAACACTTTTTCATGCAGGCCGAGATCCCGTACCTGCGCCATGTAGGACTGCAAGCGATCAATATCGAAGCAGTATTGAGTTTGCACAAATTGGGCACCCGCCTCGATTTTCTTCTGCAATCGTGCCGGGCGATAGTCGAGCGGTGGCACAAACGGATTGGCGGCGGCTCCCAAAAAAACCTTCGGCGGAGCGGTCAGGTGGCGCCCGCTCAACAATCGCGATTCGTCACGCATTGTGCGCACGGCATTTAACAACGACATACAGTCCAGGTCGAAGACCGGAATGGCGTCGGCCTGATCGCCGGCCTGTACTCCGTCGCCGGTCAAACACAACATGCTCGTCACGCCCATCGCGGCTGCTCCAAGCACATCGCCCTGGATCGCAATACGATTGCGGTCGCGGCAGGAAATTTGCATCACTGTCGCGTAACCACGGCGCGTCAGCAGTGAGCACACACCGACACTGGACATGTGGCAATTGGCTCCCGAACCGTCGGTCGAGTTCATCGCATCGACATAGCCATCGAAGATGCGGGCGCGCAGATACACCTCCTCCGGGTCGGCAGAGTCCGGCGGCGACATCTCGGTTGTTACCGCAAACTCACCACGTCGCAACACACGCTCCAGACGTCCGGGCGATGTGTGCCCGGGCAAAATTGGCAGGGGTTGGCCCAGGTCCGGCTCGTCCGTAAACACCATCTTACAGATCCGCAATTTCGGCCGCGGCACGGTGCTCTCCCCGCGCTACCCGCAAAAACGAGGACACACCCTTGAACCGGTTATCCACCGGCGGTTGTACCCATTGTATTGTCGCACCGTAGCGCATATTCCTGCTGCCACGCTCGGCTTCAACCCATACGCACGGCATGTCCGGCAGCACTTCGCAACATCCGTCCTGGCGGACACCACCGCACGGACCGTTCCGTAACTGTTTGGGACAATTCATCGGACAGACCATACCGGTCGAGCTCAATACACACTCGCCGCACATCTGGCAGTCGAACAACCGGCCTTTGATCCACCGTTCGAGCGGCCGCACTACCACCTCGACTCGGTCATACCCGATTCGGGTAAAAAACGGGTGGCACCTAATCAAATACCGTTCAAATTGGCGGTATATTCGCTCGAGGTTCCGCGAGTTCCGCACCGTCCAGCGACGCATGGCGTACATAATCGAGTCAATTCCAGGTTGAGAACGGCGTTAACGACTGTAAACAACTAGACGCGAACGCCTTTGGCCTTTGCCAATATATCGAGATCTTGGTCGCTGAAGGCGCTTTCGATGCGTTCGGCTGCGATGCGCACTTCCGTGTCAAGGTCATCGCCGCACACCGTGGACTCGCGGCGCCACTCGCTCAAATACGCGTCGCTGCTGCCCTTACCGGCACGCATCGCCGCCCGGTCGATCGCGACTTGAAACCGTTCGGAAAGGTGTGCCTTCGCCGTCGTTCGACCGCGCTTGGCCATCACCTGGGCGGGGATATCACGCCAAAATACGGTGATCAACTTCGCCATCGATGCTTACCCTAACACTACGCAGTGAGCCTTCTAACAATCCGTAGCCCGTCGCGCGATGTTCAAATATCAATTCCAATCGCCGCGCCGCGCGTTGTGCCCGCTCCATCAGATCCGCATCCTCGATCTGCGACAAATAGACGAGTTTCTTATAGTTGCCGAAATACATTGCTTGCAGTTCCGGGTGGCGATCGATCCCCAGACCATTGATGATCAAACGTTCAAAATGGCGGGCTAGAAAATCCGTTAGATAAAACGTTCCGGGTTCTGCGGTAGCCAGCTCCTGAAACTGTCTGTGCCCGGCAAAAAATTCGTAACAATGCGCGCCGGGCAGACGTTCGACACCTTCGTTCTCCAGCACTGTGTCCAACTGCCCCCCGGTCCCGCAATCGGCGTAGGCTACGAATATTTTCTCAAACCGATCGCGCTGCTCGCGAATCTTACTGCGAACCGCAGCGGGAATTTTATCGGGAGTGTTGTGGAACTCCGCCGGCAAACATTGCACCACGAACTCGCTCCATTCATTATTTCGAATCAGCGCCATGATTTCGCGCGCCAATGCACCGCAGGCTATTACCAACACGGATGGGCGCACGGCCATTGCAGTGTCGGGGCTAGCAGCCTGGTGAAGAATTCGGAGGTGAGTGCAATACGAAGCAAAACTTGGCGAAATAGCGCAATTTACATACAGTAATTGAGCATATTGAACCAATTTTTAACGAAGTAGTGCGTCGCATCAGGCTTTTCCAACAGGCTGCTAGCCGTTACGCACTGGCCGCACGCCGCCGACCTATCAGTGTCTGTGCCGTCTCCACGGCCACGGAGGCATCCCGGCAATACGCATCGGCACCGATGGCTTTACTGAATTCTTCGTTTAATGGCGCCCCACCCACCAGTACGATGAAATCGTCTCGGATACCCTGCTCCAGCATCGTGTCGATGACGACCTTCATATAGGGCATCGTCGTGGTCAGCAAAGCGGACATTCCTAACAATTCAGGCTCGTGCTGCTCCATCGCTTCCAAATAATTTTCGACGGGGTTGTTGATGCCAATATTAATGACCTCAAATCCCGCGCCTTCCATCATCATTGCAACGAGATTTTTACCGATGTCGTGAATATCGCCTTTAACGGTACCGATCACCATTTTGCCGATAGGTGGCGCACCGGTCTCGGCCAGCAGTGGGCGTAGAATCGCCATGCCACCTTTCATCGCATTGGCGGCCATCAACACTTCAGGAACGAACAAGATCCCATCGCGAAAATCGATGCCGACGATGCGCATGCCTTCCACCAAGGCATCGTTCAACACTTTGTCGGCACTCCATCCGCGTCCAAGCAGAATATTCGTGCCTTCTTCGATTTCCTCTTTTAGGCCATCGTAGAGATCATCGTGCATTTGCTCGACGAGCTCGTCGTCCGGCAACGATGCGAGATCTATTTCTTCGCCGTTTTCAACGGATTCAACATCGGCCACAGCAGCTTCCTCAGATAGGAATATTAACTCAGTGTAGCTCACCACGGAGCCCCAGTACTCGGCCGTAAGGGTAGGGTCGCCTCCCGGCCCCTGCTGACGCCGCCGCGACATAGGATGATTTGAACGCGACACCGCGAAATGCTTGATCTGACTGAAAAATCAGATCGCGGCACTGGGCGGACCGTGACCGCGCACACCTAGGCTTCGATCCCCAGACGGAGTATTCGGACATATTGACGGCGCTTTTAGACAATTTGCCCACACCAATACCCGAAACAATAGCGCGCCACGACACCACGAGACAGGATAAACGGACTATGGCGCACATTATCGACGGCAAGGCTTTTGCCAAGCAACTGCGATTGACCATCGGCGCACAGGTGGCGACACTGAAGGCAGACCACGACATCACCCCGGGGCTGGCAGTCGTGTTGGTCGGTGAAGACCCGGCCAGCCAGGTCTACGTGCGCAATAAAGCCAAGCAAACGCTTGAAGCAGGCATGCGATCATTCGAGCATCGGCTCTCAGCCAATACCACCGAAATCGACCTGTTAGCGCTGATTACGGAGTTAAACGGTGATCCGAGCGTCAATGGAATCCTCGTGCAGTTACCATTACCGGAACAAATTAATACCGAGGCCGTGTTGGACGCGGTCGATCCCGACAAAGACGTCGACGGCTTTCATATTCTCAATGTCGGTCGACTGGCGATCGGTGCCGAAGGAATGGTGCCGTGCACACCACTTGGGTGTACGATGTTGCTAAAGGATCAGCTCGGCGACCTGAGCGGTAAACAAGCGCTGGTGCTGGGCCGCTCGAACATCGTCGGCAAACCGATGGCCGCATTGCTGCTAAAAGAGCATTGTACGGTCACAATCGCGCACTCGAGAACCCGGCAACTCGCCGACGAATGCCGGCGCGCCGATATTCTTATCGCTGCAGTCGGCAGACCACAAATGGTCAAGGGCGATTGGATTAAGCCCGGTGCAACCGTGATCGACGTTGGCATCAACCGGGTCGACGGCAACAACGGCAAGTCGCGGTTGGTGGGTGACGTCGATTTCGATTCCGCCGTCGAAGTGGCCGGAGCCATCACCCCGGTACCCGGCGGTGTCGGACCGATGACGATCGCGTGTCTTTTGCATAACACGGTTACCGCTGCATGCCGTCAACACGGCGTTTCCCGACCCGCGTGAATTCTCGAGTATGCCGCTCGACCCAACCGCGCAAGGACGTCGCCTTACACCGTAATTTATCACGAACCCGGTTAATCAACCTCTGTCAATACTCTCCAGCAGTCTGCTGACACTAATGGGCTTGGTAACGCAGCCAAGAAATGTCACATCCAGTTCCTGTTGCACTTCCCACGACGTTGCCGTTGGCCAACAGAAATTCTGTTCACTCCACATCCAATCGAACGGAGTTGGAAACGATCTACTAGTCATCCCGTATAGATCGGGAATTCATTTTTACTTTTCAAATTAGCTGCTAGCGACTTCGTTCGGCAGCAACCGGCTCACCAAGGCCGATGCAACAGCCGCCGCACAGGCCACGAGCAATGCTGTATTGTAGTTCCCGGACATGTCAAAAAGGCGCCCGGCTAGCCAGGGACCGACTAATCCCGCCAGCCCCCATGCCGTAAACACGATGCCGTAAAATTGTGCCGCACGTTGCGCCCCGAAGTAATGCGGAGCCGTATAGGGATAGACCGCGATAACCGCGCCATAAGCGAATCCGACCGCACACAACCAGATCGTCGTCGAAACCGCGTCGTCGGTCGAAATAAGCAGTCCCAACGCCACGGCCGAAAGCATTGGTAACAATCCCAACAATCGTTTCACGGGCCAGCGATCGGCTAACCAACCAAACAAGAAACCGCCGGCTGCATTGCCGAGGCCAATCAACATTGCGCCTAACACCGGTAGGTTGCCAACACCGCCACGCGCCACCACCAAGCCGGCCGCGTGGCCGATCGCCATGAGTCCGGCGACCACACCAAGCCCGTAGCCAAGCCACAGATAGGCCAGTAATCGCCCATCACGACCGCTAGCTGCGGCACTGTCGTCGCGATCGCCGCGATAACTGGCCCGAGCAATATGCAGCATTATCGCCACAGCTACGGCCACGCCCAGCAAAACGCCAGCCATGGATAGATACGCCGTACCGATACCGTAGCGCATGATCAACATCGACAATATCTTGGCAAACAATGTCGCGCCCAGTGCGTAGAACGCGGTGACCGCACCCATCGCTAGTCCTTTGCGTTGCGGCCACGCCTGCGCCACCAGCTGCAGCGTGTATCCGTAGCCAACGCCGTTGGCGGTTCCAAATACGACGCTATAACCGATCCACAGCGCGCCCAGGCCAGTGGCTTGTGAACAAATTACGAGACCGGCCGCCGCGGCAAGACACGCGCCCGCTGCCAGTAATATCGGTGGCAGCCGTCGATACAGGGCATGGCCGATCAACACCGCGATCGTCAAGCAGACCAGCGCCAATGAGTAGATTGAGCTAATCTGCGCGCGCGGTGCCGAAAGCAATTCCTCCAACGGCACTACGAATACCGAGAAAGCATGAATTGACCCCAAAACACCGGTGATTAGCATCCCCGCGGCGAGCGTAAGTAGCGGCCGCGGGGTCGCTGATTCGGCCTTCGACATTAGTGGTATAGACGCGACTGTGGGGCACAAACATTGTTCATACATCAATCCCTCGATGCGCGATATTTGTGGTCGGGAGTGAGGGCGCTACCGATAAAAATAAATCGGGCTCGACCACGCGATGTGGCCATCTTCTTGGACCACTTTTACAAAAATTGGATTGTCGCCAGTGGCATGAATCTCGATTTCGCGCTCGATCGACATCGACCGATAGGGATTTTGGGTAGGCATTCGAAATATTCGAACAAACCGGGGCAACTGACCGGAGCGATCGATAATTTCGTCTTCGAATCCGATCTCCTCAATAGGTATGCCGAACTTAATGATCGGCGTCTCGAGCTTCAATGTTCCAGCATAAGCGTCATCGAGCCACATATCGAATCCACCGAAATTTCCCGTGGTCAACGCACGCCAACGCAAACCCGTGTCATTGACTCGTTCAAGGGGTTTGTCCGCGTTGAAGAAATTAATCGGCCTAGCATCGGTAATATGATTTCCCGATAAGGTTGCGTAGCCGTCCCAAACCACCTGGCGAAAACGGCCACGATATTCAGCGCCCTCCCAGACTACCCGGATCCGGTCACCCAATTCGTCTACTGAGTACGGTCGGATGGTTTCGATAAGTTGCATGCCGGTATGGACCTCAACGCGTTCGATTGGCGCCGCACTCACGATATCCACTCGCAATTGCACGTTGTCGCTCAACAACTGCACGATATCTCCCATCATCGCCGAACTCTCAGCACGACCCACAGCGTCGCCCAGCGCTGGGTCGTCCCGGTAGCACCGACCTCCCTGTACAAACTCGGCTCGCACGTCGAGCATCAATCGCCCACCGCTCGTCGCATAATGCCGGCGTGCCCGCAACGCATCGATTACCGCCTGCCGGTTAAGCGTCGGCAACAATAAACAAGTTAATCCCCCGATCGCACCAAACAGTGAAGCACCTGGGTAACTCGCTCCGGGCCGGCCTTTATGGCCATCGCTATTGGCAACATTACCGACACGATACCCGAGCTTGAACGCATCGTGCAGCAGCCACTCGAAGGTGCCCCAGGATGAGTGAATTTCCACCGAATGCTCAAAGCGGCCATCGTGCGCCATCGCAATATCCGCATAACGGCCGCCGCAGTGCGCAAAACACACGACGTCTTCACCACTGTCGGCAAATGCCTTAAACAACTCAGCGGCACTGCTGGCATCACTGTGGAGGTCCGCCTTGTCCGGCACCAGCGCGTGCGACGATCGCCGAATTGGCCGACCTTCCTGTGTGTAATACACGTTGCGGTCTCCGCCCAAGCTTGTATTTCCCGACCACTCATAGCCGGGCAGCGTGACGAATCTGTCCGCTTCGTTGAATTCCGCACTGAGCGAATCGAGTTGCGACCAAAAACTATTGGTAATTTGAAAATCGTTCGCTTGGTGCCCCGTGGCGTCGAGGCAAGCGTAGTCGCGGGCAAATTCGAAATAATGGCGCGCGCTGTTTGTACCGATGGTTTCCTCCGACTGGCCATGCAGATCAACCCAGTACGGTAACAGTGCCGCGTCATCGACAACCCGCATTGCGCTGCCGCTAGCGACATCGCCGGATTTGTCGTCCCCTAATTCGATGAACACGTCCGCCGCCGAGGCAACACTCAACCCGTCGATTCGGTGCACAAATTTACCCGGCGCAATTCGAATCGATTCGGGTAATCCCAAGACCGGCACGTTTGCGTGCAACCCAAGTTCAGTATCAACCCGATTCGTCGGATTGCCCCAGCGGTCTTCGGCTTTGATAAACAGCGTAAACGTTTGATTGACCCGTCTTTGGGTCGGCATCAAAGTCACCCACCGGTGAGGTTCTCCAGGCACGATACGAACAACTGGCTGCACTAGGAGTGGCTGGTAGTTATAGGTCGCGATTGGGTCTACCAGTACATGAAATTCAAAGCTGTCCTCGCAAAACGTTTGCAACCGCAATCCCGGTGAGCCGGCGGCAGGGTCTCCGAAGCGCATCGTTATGGTATCGCCCTCACGGAGAAACCCATGCACCACCTTTATATATACTGTCCTGTCCCAAGGTCGCACGTTGCCTTTTGGATCATATCGGCATTGCAACACCGCGTCATTGGATGCCGTAACGGTCGTGTATCCGACTCCTTTGGGATCATCGAACTGTGGCCGCGACTGATCCGAAGCGAACCGAAAACAGACGCGCAGCGATCCGGAGTCGTCGATACCGTACTTTCCGGCGCTATAAATCAATTCAAGCGTTTGCAGCGAACCCGCTACGAATTCACCCTCAGGGGACAACCGGGCGCTTCCCAGTTCGCTGGGACCGATCACCGCCACTTGGGGCGCAGACTGCTGACCACCAGCATCGATTACGCGTCTGATTTTTACGTTATCAGCATTCATTTCCATTCTCATCGGGCGATTGTTTACGTTTTCATTACCGACCTCACCGACGATACGTCAATGCTCCGAAACCGTGAGCGGTCGTTATTTATACAACCATCGTCAGTACCGGAGTGTCGATCGAGACCTTCCGATTGATGGATCAACCCAACAATAACGGCGACGACGCAGCAGAAAATACCATAAGTGTGCTGCCTAACGCCTTTATCGAACTCAAATGTTGCACGCCGCAACGCCCCACGCAAAATACTCCCAATTCCGCGGGCGCCCAACGCGTCGTAATGCCAACCAGAACCAGAAACTCGCCAACGCCAATCAGCATCCGTTCACGTAGTCATGACATAGTGACGTGACGAGCTAATATTACGTCACGAGACAATCGTTATCCTAAATCAGGATGACAGCTGATTGACGGGGCAAACATAGCGTTGATGACCGATAACCATGCGCACATACTGATAGTTTCTAGTATATATTAGAGACGCAACGACACTTCATCAACGTGGGGACGACGCATATGATTTTAAGTAATCTCGAATCGGTTCCGTATCGTACGGTGTCCAAACAACTCGGCTTAGTACAAGGCAGCACGGTACGCGCTAAGCATATCGGCAAAGATATCCTAGCCGGATTCAAAAACGTTTTTGGCGGTGAGCTTAAGGCCTACACCGAACTCCTACAGGAGGCGAGAAAAGAAGCGGTGGGGCGGATGGTCCAACAAGCCGAGGCGATCGGGGCCAATGCGATTTTAAACATTCGCTTTTCCACGTCATCCGTCACCCAAGGTGCCGCCGAGTTATTCGCCTACGGCACGGCGGTTGTATTAGAGGACCGATAGATGTATATCGACCTCATCGTTGTTGTTATCCTGCTAATTCTTGGATACGGCTTTGGACGCCACGCCGAAAGACGCCATTACCAATCGATTATCCGCCGCGAAAAAGAAATGCAGGGCATGCTGACGTTTTCCACGAAAATGCCACCGCAGGATTTGAGAATCTCTAACGCGAGGTTGGTCGGCGGCAATGTCGTCATCTCGGTAGATTACTTCAAACGTTTTGTGTCCGGACTCCGGGGACTAATCGGCGGACGCATGAAGACCTACGAGACACTGTTGGATCGGGCTCGGCGCGAAGCCATTCTGCGCATGAAAGCAGAAGCCCAAGAACTAGGTGCGGGAATGATCTTTAATGTCAAAATGGAAACTGCGTCGATCTCCAAAGGCGCGAAGGACGCCATTGGATCGGTGGAAGTGTACGCATACGGGACCGCAATAACCTTAGCATCACGATAGCCTTAGATTTTGGCCGACCGGCCGTGAAATTCTCCAATCCAAAGATCCCCGAAGGCATCAACACCAGCCCGGATCACCCGCTCAAGGAATTTGCATGGTTACTCGGCAGCGTGTCGTTGCTCATCATTACCGTGATCAGCGTTTTGGGATTAATGGCGGAGTTTCTCGCGGCCCGCATCCCGTTTTCCTACGAGATGGAGCTTGCCGGTCGATTTACTGAAACCACTCCCGATCCCTCACCTGCGCGCGATTATCTACAAGATATCGCCGACCGACTCGCAGCCGCGCAGGATCTGCCCGGTGATATGAAAATTACAGTGCATTACGCCGACGACGAAGTCGCCAATGCGTTCGCAACATTGGGAGGGCATGTCGTCATATACCGCGGCTTGCTGGAAAAGATGAAGAGCGAAAATGCGCTGGCCATGGTCTTAAGTCACGAGATCGCCCACATTAAACATCGCCACCCGGTCGTCGCGCTCGGTCGCGGCGTGGCTGTTGGCATTGCGCTTGGAGCACTGACCGGTGTGTCTGCTAATGTTGTGGCGGATCGAGTCATCGGCAACGCCGGTACGTTAACTGCCCTCGGCTTCTCACGCAGCCAGGAAAGCGAAGCCGACGCGACAGCGCTTTCGGCACTCGTTACGGTGTACGGCCATGCGAACGGTTCCACCGACGTGTTCAGGACGTTTATGGAAATTGGCCGTAGTCAACCACTGAATCCGCCCGAATTTTTGAGCACCCACCCGAATCCGGAAAATCGCATCGAGTCCATCGCGGAGCAGATTGCCGATCACGACTGGCAACCCATCGGAACCTTGACGCCGATCCCAACTGCCGTAATCGAATTATTGGAAATTGATTGATTTACCGGTCAACCTCAGTCGACGAATTAGAATAATCCTTCGACCTCTCCCGCCCTGTTATTTCGGATGCTGTTGGCGGCGGGGACCCTTGGTAGGCCGGGTATGTGAATGCCTCGGGAGACGGGCGCAAAACGCATACAACGCGTTTTATTGAACGACCCGGCCAGCGGTGTCATGCGACACGCCGATGCCGGCTATGAAATCGCCAGCGAGTGCGCGCGCACGGCCTCAATTCAGGGCGATTCCGCTGTAATAACACTGAATACGCCTCCCGCCTAATCGTCAATGGCTAACGCCGGGAGCGCAGACGATCAGGCTGGCCGCGTACCCGCCAGCGGAATTCCGGTCGCCTCGGCGGTCGCCAGTGTTACCGATCGCAAGTCCTCGGGTTCGAGATTATGCAACTGGGTCTTGCCCGTGCAACGCGCCATCATCGATGCTTCGCCTCCACAAGCCTTTATGATGTTAACCAATCCTTGGGCGCGATCCTCGGCTGCATAGTCTGACGAAAACGTGAGTTGCTCACCTTCGATCCGCCCACCGGCAGCAAGGCTGGCTGGCACACCAATCACAACGGCCTTGACGCCGAATGAGATAATCTTGGCGGCATCGGTCCCCGAACGCACTCCGCCGAAATAGATCAGATCGATATGTTCTTCCTTCTGTAACGCGCGCAATATGGCAATGGTATCGCGCAACACGGTCAGATCGGGCGCACTGCTCAGTTCGGACCACAGCCGATCAAAGTGCCCGCTAGCGTCGAGCAGCAGAAAATCAAAACCCGCCTCGAGCGCGGCACCAATCGTTGCCCGGTTCACGTTCGCCGCGGTAATGGCCAGCCCCGCCAACTGTTCGCTCCGTGTGCGCCGCGGTACTGCCGATTGGGAACCGTTAGCTACGATCACGGCGACGGCTTGGTTATCGGCCTGAACTCCGCTCTCGAGCCATTGGAACCAGTTCACATTCGGGCCGAGCGTATGCCGGCCGAGGTAACCGCAACGACTAGCGGCGAGTGCCTCGGTCAGCGGCTCACGAACCTCCACCGGCGACTCGTCGAAACCGGCCACTAAGAACGGTTGCTCAAGCGCGAGTTTGCCGGCGATATCGGTGCTGATCCGGCAGGCTTCGCGATACGGATCGATAACCAGTCGGGAAAGATTGGCTGGCAAAAACACGAGATCGTCGAGGTTCGCCGCGCGATGCTCCGGGAACGGATTGCTACGCGCGCGCAGACGACGCGCCAGCATGGCCCGGTGCTTCGCCGTATCCAACGGATTGGTCCGCGCCATGGAAAAAATGTCCTCGCGGTGGGTGACGGCATAGTCGGCCGAGCCGGTTTCGGCGTCGCAGCGATAGCAACGCGCCGCCTCCCGCCGCGCCGCACCGCGGTCGTAGGTCGATTCGATCTCCGGAAACGACACCGGGTTTGCACCGAGTCCAAAAAACTCCGGCTCTTGCACGGGCAACTGTTCCCATAGCAAATCCTGCGCCACCGGCACGCGCCGCGTACGGTACGGCGTTCGATAGGCGATGGGTTTTTCTCGACCATCGAGGAATGCCTTGACGTAATACGCGGCACGCTGACCGTGATGCATGGCCATAACGATGGTGGAACCACCAAACGCACCGTCGCCGGCCGCGAACACTTGAGGATCTTTGGTGCGCATGGATTCGAAATCAGTGCGCACCCGATCGCTATCCATCAAGCCCTGGCGATCGAGTTCATCGTTAAGACTTTGCTGACCAACCGCCGCGATCACCATACCGCACTCGATCTCATGTTCGGAACCGGCGTCGACCACCGGGCGCCGGCGCCCATCGGCATCGGGTTCACCGGCAGAGGTCCGCACGCACTGCAGGACCAATTGATTACCACGGCCCTCGACCGCGACCTGCTGGGTGTTGTAAACAAATTCGATACCTTCCTTGATAGCGCCTTCGAGTTCTATCTGACGCGCCGGAATCTCGATGGGTCCGCGGCGATACACGACTTTTACGTGCTTACATCCGGGCAATCGTTTGGCGACTCGGCATGCGTCCATCGCCACGTCGCCACCACCGATCACTACCACGGTTTCGGGCAACGCAGGACGCTCGCCGGAATTGACTTTGCGCAGAAAACCGACGCCATCGACCACTCGCTCGTCGTCTTCACCGGGAATCCCCATGGGTTTGCCCCACCACGACCCGATCGTGAGCAATACCGCATTATGGCGCTGCTTCAGTTCATCGAGCGAGATATCGCGGCCGAGCGCGGTGTCGAGGTGTACCTGCATACCCGGACAGCGCTGCTGCAGGCGTTCGATATCCTCCTCAATGATTCCTTGCGGCAAACGGAACGCAGGGATGCCCCAGATCATCATGCCACCGAGGCGATCAGTCATTTCATACACATGCACCCGAAACCCCGCCACGCACAAATCGTGCGCGGCCACCAAACCCGCAGGTCCGGCGCCGATAATTGCGACGGATTCCTCGCGCGTCACTGCGGCGGGCAACGGTCGATAGGTCGCACCGAGTTCGTCCATGACATAGCGCTTCAGATTCCGTATCTGCACCGGGCCATCGCTGTCCGCGCGCCTGCATGCAGGTTCACAAGGTGCGTCGCAAACCCGCCCGCAGATCGAACTGAACGGATTGGTGGCGGTAATGGCCTCAAACGCTTCCTCGAATTTGTCCTCCCAGATGTACGCCAAGTAAGACGGCGCATCGGTACCGATCGGACAGGCAACCTGACACGGTGCCGGCACGAAGTGGACATCCGCAGTGTGGTCCTCGTATTCCGGCGGCGCGTCCGGCATCATGATGCGATTGATGTCGTAGACCGCCATCTCAGCCCACCTGCACGCGTAATTCAGGATTGCGGGTTCGGTAACCGGGCTCAAACGGCAATCCCGTAATTGCGGCCGCCTCCGGTGTCAGTGCGACCAGATCATCGCGCTGTAATTTCCGATAATCTTCGTAACCGAGTCCATTAACGATAGCCGCCAGTTGCCAGCGCGCTGCCTCGAGGAAACGGTGGATATTTTGGGCTTCGACTTCGGGCTGATAACGCGCCTCGTGTTGGGGATCCTGAGTGGCAATACCGGTGACGCACTGTCCTACGTGGCATTGCATGCAAGCAATACAGCCGCCGGCGATCAATGTCGAGGTGCCGAATGCGACGGCGTCGGCACCGAGGCACAACGCCTTGGCGGCATCTACACCGTCGCGAATACCGCCCATAAGCACAAGTTCGATATCGTCGCGCCGGCCGATTTCATTTAACGCATCGAGCGCCTCGATGATGGCCGGTAATGTGGGTATACCGACATAATCGATGACTTCAGCGCTACCGGCCCCGGTCGAGCCCTGCATACCGTCTAATTCCACAAAGTCGAAACCGTCTTTAACCGCAATCTTTATGTCGTCGCGCACCCGGCCGGCACCGAGTTTGACGCTGACCGGAAGTCGATACCCCGTCGCCTCGCGAAACTCTTCGACCTTGATGACGAGATCGTCGGCGCCAAGGATGTCGGGATGGCGCGACGGCGAACGTAAATCGATACCAGTCGGAATACCGCGGATCGCCGCCAATTCCGGTGTGACTTTCTTGGCCATGAGTTGTCCGCCAAGACCGGGCTTCGCTCCTTGCGAGATGTAAATTTCGAGTCCATTGGCGCGCTTCATATCGTGTATGTTCCAGCCCAGGCGCCCTCCCAAGCACTGGAAGATCAACTGTGAAGCTGCGTCGCGCTGTGCGTCGCTCATACCGCCTTCGCCGGTATTTTCCGCAATCCCGGATAGGGTCGAGGCGAGACCGATAGCGCGTTTGGTCGACGCGCTGAGCGCGCCGTAGCTCATCGGCGCGATCATCACCGGCATCGACAACTTCAGCGGCTCGGCACCGTTCAGACCCCCGATCTCGGTAGCAAGCGCCACCTTGTCGAGCAAGTCGGAGTCTCGGCCGGCGCTGGATAAGTCGGTACGAAATGCCAGATCCGCTAAGTGCGGCAGCGGCCGCGCACCGCCGTAACCACGGATTCGATAACGCCCGATCTGCGACTTAACATAGATGTCTTCCTGAATTTTAGGATTCCAGTAAGTCGAGTCACCTGAAAAGGTAAAGAACGGAATGGATCGCATCTGCCGTTCGCTGGTAGCGTAACGCAGCTTCTTTCCGGCGTTGACAATTTTCTGAAAACGCCCGGTGAAGGACAGTTCGTAGCGATCGAGGAAGGCCATGATCGAATCGCGCTCGGCCTCCTCGATATCGGTCAGCTGCGCATCCGATCCGAGTTCGTGCACGCGCCCGCCTACGAATATCTCACCCGCCGTCATGTCCTCGCCAACTCTTTCACCAGAGTC